>JBFZCN010000063.1:0-5687 GCA_041307985.1 Burkholderiales bacterium | reverse complement strand
TTCGCCAGCTTCACGTGATGAAACTAATTCATCCGTTAATTTGCCAGATTTATCAATTGATGCGTTTGCCTGAGCAATCACGTATTTGGCTTCTTCAATAGCTGATAAATAATCAACCTGATCAGTCACCTTGCTATTAACCACTTTACGGTATGGCGTTTCCAAAAAACCATGCTCATTCAAACGAGCAAACAAGGCCAAAGAGTTGATCAAACCAATGTTTGGACCCTCTGGTGTTTCAATCGGACAAACACGACCATAGTGTGTTGGATGCACGTCGCGCACTTCGAAACCTGCGCGCTCGCGCGTCAAACCACCAGGGCCCAATGCTGAAATACGACGCTTGTGCGTGATTTCTGACAATGGGTTGGTCTGGTCCATAAACTGTGACAATTGTGAAGAGCCGAAGAACTCACGAATTGCTGAAGAAATTGGCTTGCTGTTGATCAAGTCATGCGGCATCAAGTTTTCTGTTTCGGCTTGACCCAAACGCTCTTTCACTGCACGCTCTACGCGTGACAAACCTGCACGGAATTGATTTTCTGCCAATTCGCCAACGCAACGCACACGACGATTACCTAAGTGATCGATGTCGTCTACTTCGCCCTTGCCATTTCTTAAGTCAACCAATAGTTTGATCGTGTCCAAGATGTCTTCGTTTGAAAGAACCATCAAACCTTCCATTACTGGACGATTTAAACGACTATTTACTTTCATGCGGCCCACGCGTGAAAGATCATAGGTATCTTCGTTGTAGAACAATCTTTGGAACAAAGCTTCAACAGCATCTTCTGTTGGCGGCTCACCAGGGCGCATCATGCGATAAATTGCAATACGAGCAGCCATCTGATCAGCTGTTTCATCAATGCGCAATGTTTGCGAAATGAATGACCCTTGGTCAAGGTCGTTGGTGTAAATTGTTTGTAATTCTTTAACGCCAGCCTCTCTTATGTTGGCCAAAAGAGTTTCTGTGATTTCTTCGTTAGCTGTTGCAAGAACTTCACCCGTGTCACCATCAACGATATTTTTAGCAACAACGCGGCCAATCAAATAGTCATCAGGAACATTGATGGTTGTTGTTTTGGCTGCCTCTAGATCACGAATGTTTTTGGCATTGATGCGCTTGTCTTTTGCAATAACAATATTGCCAGACTTATCGGTGATATCAAATCGTGCAACCTCACCTCTTAAGCGCTCAGCAACAAAATTCATTTGTGCGCCACCAGCTTGTAGCTTGAAGTTATCAAAACCAAAGAAGTTTTCTAAAATCTGCTCGTCGTCCATGCCAATTGCTTTAAGCAAAATAGTTACTGGCATCTTGCGACGACGGTCAATACGGAAATACAAAATATCTTTAGGATCAAACTCGAAGTCCAACCATGAACCACGGTAAGGAATCACGCGAGCTGAGAACAGTAATTTTCCTGAGCTGTGTGTCTTGCCTTTATCGTGCTCAAAGAACACGCCTGGCGAACGGTGCAACTGAGAAACAATCACACGCTCTGTACCATTGATCACGAATGAGCCGGTGTCCGTCATCAAAGGAATTTCACCCATGTAGACTTCTTGCTCTTTCACTTCCTTCACTTTTGTTGGCGCTTCGCGATCATTGATGATCAAGCGAACTTTGGCGCGCAAGGCTGAGTGATAAGTTAAACCACGCTGTTGACATTCTTTAACGTCAAATGGTGGCGTAGATAAGTTGTACTGAACGAATTCCATGCGAGCGAAACCATTGTTCGATACGATAGGGAATATTGAAGTGAATGCAGATTGCAAGCCTTCATTTAAACGGTCAGCAGGGCCTCTTGATTCTTGCAAAAATTTTGCATAAGACTCAAGTTGCGTTGTCAACAAGTAAGGTACTTGATGATTATTAGGGCGCTTAGCGAAGCTTTTACGGATACGCTTGCGTTCGGTGAAACTATAAGCCATGTCATCTCCGAATTTAAGCGACTGAGCAGAGATTTGGTGATTGGCCTCTACCAATCATGGCTGACGGTGTGCGTGCGCACAACCCGACCAAACTTGCCTTCTGCAGTCGTATCAGAAGGCAAACCAGATACCAAACTTTTTTAATATCTGGTTTGCCTTCTAAGCAAACCGGGCAGCATTGCTGCCCTATCAAACCAATTACTTAAGTTCGACCTTAGCGCCAGCTTCTTCAAGCTTCTTCTTAGCGTCTTCAGCAGATGCCTTATCAACACCTTCTTTAACTGGTTTTGGTGCGCCATCAACCAAGTCTTTAGCTTCTTTCAAGCCAAGACCAGTGATTTCGCGAACAGCTTTAATCACGCTCACTTTGTTTGCGCCAGTTTCAGCCAACACAACTGTGAACTCTGTTTGCTCGGCAGCAGCGGCACCAGCACCACCACCTGCACCAGGAGCAGCAACAGCCATTGCAGCTGCTGATACGCCAAATTTCTCTTCAAATGCTTTAACTAGATCGTTCAAGTCCATTACAGACATAGTGCCAACGGCTTCTAGAATGTCGTCTTTAGTAACTGCCATTTTTAAAACTCCTAATTCAAATTTCTTTAGTTAATTAAAGTGAGGCTGCTATTAAGCAGCTTCTTTAGCTTTCTTTTCTGCAACCGCTGCCAATACGCGAGCCATACCAGAAACTGGGGCTTGCATAACGCCAAGTAACATTGCGATAAGTTCATTGCGACCCGGAATAGATGCCAATGCTTTTACAGCTGCTGCATCCATTACCTTGCCGTTGTATGAACCCGCTTTGATCACTAAAGCGGCTTGCGTCTTTGAAAAGTCGTTTAAAACTTTTGCTGACGCAACTGGGTCTGCGGAGATACCGTAAATAAGCGGACCAGCCATCTCACCGGCCAATGATTCGAACGACGTTCCTTGAACCGCGCGACGTGCCAAGGTGTTCTTCATAACGCGAAGGTAAACACCGTTTGCACGAGCTTGAGCTCGCAGAGTAGTCAGTTCGCCCACTGGAATACCGCGGTATTCAGCTAGCACCATGGTTTGGGCTTGTGCAACTTCCGCACTTACCTCAGCCACGACCGCCTTTTTGTCTTCCATATTTAAAGGCACTGTTTAACTCCTATTTACCTAACTGTTGCCAGTCAGGGGTTGCACACAGGCGAAATCTTTTCAGGATCGCCATCTGCGCTGGCGCTATTTCTAGCATTAAGAGTTATCGCTAACTCACCAACGGTCTTTGATGTTCAAGCAAGGGTTGCCCTCTGCTTGACCCAAAGTTCTTTTGTTAGCCGCTTATTAAGCAGCCAATGAGTTTTGGTCAACGCGCACACCAGCACCCATGGTGCTGCTGACGGCAACTTTTCTCAAATAAATACCCTTACTAGCGGCTGGCTTTGCTTTTGTTAAAGCGTCCAACAATGCTAATAAGTTGTTTTTCAATGCGCCTGGTTCAAATGAACGACGACCGATTGTTGCGTGAACGATACCGGCCTTGTCTACACGGAATTGAACTTGACCTGCTTTGGCGTTTTTAACTGCGCCAGCAACGTCTGGGCTCACTGTGCCAACCTTAGGGTTAGGCATCAAGCCTCTTGGTCCCAAGATCTGACCCAATGTACCAACAATGCGCATTGCGTCTGGAGATGCGATCAAAATATCAAAGTCAATTTTGCCGCCTTTGATTTGATCAGCCAAATCTTCCATGCCAACAATTTCTGCACCAGCAGCTTTAGCTTGTTCAGCTTTTTCGCCTTGAGCAAAAACTGCTACACGCACTGACTTGCCAGTGCCCGCAGGCAATACAACTGAGCCACGCACCACTTGGTCAGATTTTTTAGCATCAATACCAAGCTGAACAGCAACGTCAATAGATTCATCGAACTTAGCTGTTGCAAATTCTTTAACAAGGCTCAATGCCTCATCAATAGGGTAAAACTTATTGCGGTCTACTTTTGCTTGAAAAGCAGCAACGCGTTTGGAAACTTTAGCCATGATTAGAGTCCTTCCACAGTGATGCCCATAGAGCGGGCGCTACCAGCGATTGTGCGAACAGCTGCATCCATATCGGCTGCTGTTAGATCAGGCATTTTTGCCTTAGCAATTTCCTCGGCTTGAGCACGAGTAATTTTGCCAACCTTATCTGTATGTGGACGTGGAGAACCTTTTTCCAACTTAGCAGCTTTTTTGATCAAGACTGTTGCCGGAGGAGTCTTCATCACGAATGTGAAGCTCTTGTCTGCAAAAGCAGTGATCACTACTGGGATTGGTAAACCTGGTTCCATGCTCTGTGTTTGAGCATTGAACGCTTTGCAGAATTCCATGATGTTCAAACCGCGTTGACCTAACGCAGGACCAACTGGTGGCGATGGATTCGCTTTACCGGCTGGGATTTGTAGCTTAATAAAGCCAATAATCTTCTTTGCCATTTTTACACTCCAATAATGGTGCATCTTTTAATTTAAAAAGACCACCGTTGAGTAAAACGCTTTGTTAGAGCGGCAACCCTAACTCAGCTCCTCATACAAACCTGTTTACACAGGTTTGTAATTCTTTACATCTTTTCTACTTGACCGAACTCTAGCTCTACAGGCGTGCCACGACCGAAGATGGTTACAGAAACTCTCAAACGAGACTTCTCATAGTTAACTTCTTCAACGTTGCCATTAAAGTCTGTGAATGGGCCTTCTTTAACACGAACCATTTCACCCACCTCAAACAATGTCTTTGGTTTTGGCTTATCAACACCGGCCTGCATTTGGTCCATGATTTTTTGAACTTCAGCAGGAGAAATCGGTGATGGTTTATTTCTAACGCCACCAACAAAGCCAGTGACCTTTGGTGTATTTTTTACCAAGTGCCAAGTCTCATCAGTCATTTCCATTTCGATGAGGACATACCCAGGGAAAAAGCGACGCTCAGAAACAGCCTTTTGGCCGCCCTTGATTTCAACAACTTCTTCTGATGGCACTAAAATTTTTCCAAACTTATCCGCCATGCCAGAACGCGCAATGCGCTCCGTCAAACCTTTTTGCACGCTCTTCTCCATTCCAGAGTAAGCATGAATCACATACCAACGCATATTGCCTGTGGTTTGTGTATTGATGATTGCTTGTTCAGACATCTTTTACTCACTTCCAACCGAGGAATACAGAGAAAACTAACCACTCAATGAGTTTGTCAGCTGCCCACAAGAACAAAGCCATAACAACAACAAACGCAAAAACTATCAATGTCATTTGTGTTGCTTCTTTACGACTTGGCCACACAACTTTTTTAGCCTCAGCCACAGACTCTCTAGCGTAAGCAATAAAACGCTTACCGTCTGAAGAGATTGCCGCAATAACAATTGCCACCGCAAAACCGCCAAAAAGCGCTGCCAAGCGAACCCAAATGGTTTGCGTGGCAAGTGCGTAATACGCGACCAAAGAAAGAATAACAATAAGACCAGCCAGGATGATCATCCAGCTGGTTTTATTTTCTTGTTCTACAGATGTTTGCGCCATATTTTTCAGTTTGCTGTGGCAGGGGCGGAGGGCATCGAACCCCCAACCTTCGGTTTTGGAGACCGACACTCTGCCAATTGAGCTACGCCCCTTACGTTCATTATTCTAAAACTTTAGCAACAACACCGGCGCCTACAGTACGGCCACCTTCACGGATCGCAAAACGGAGACCTTCTTCCATCGCGATCGGAGCGATCAACTTCACTGTAATGGTCACGTTATCACCAGGCATCA
>JBFZCN010000062.1:0-2784 GCA_041307985.1 Burkholderiales bacterium | reverse complement strand
ACTGCAATTCTTCTTGCAAAGCTTCTAACATCGCACTGGCCAAACAATATAGATTCCAATGCAAGACTTCCGCTTGGCGATGATAGGCATAGCGGCCACCATGATCCGAGTGATTGCAAGTGTGATCAATCTGAAAAGTGTCTAAAAATCCAAAAGGACCATAGTCCAAGGTCAGACCCAACAAACTGGTGTTATCCGTATTCAGAACCCCATGACAAAAACCCAAGGATTGCCATTGAGCCACCATGCGAGCAGTCCGTATAGCTATCTGCTCAAGCAAACTCAAATAGGGCGCGGGGCTGTTGGTGCAATCTGGATAGTGATGTTCAATCAAATGATCGAGAGTCAAGCGCAATTCTTCATGCATGTGATTCTGGCCGTAGTGCTCAATGTGGCCAATGCGTAAAAAACTCGGGGCCACCCGAGCACAAACGGCGGCCGTTTCTCTGGTTTCACGAAACACGGGCATGTCTGAACCTACCACTGCTAAAGCGCGTGAGGTGGGCACACCCAAAGCATGCATGGCTTCACTGCATAAAAACTCTCGAATCGATGAGCGCAAGACAGCCCGGCCATCACCCATTCTTGAATAAGCTGTTTTACCGGCCCCTTTTAATTGAAGCTCTTGGCCATTCACATCGCCCAAGTAAATTGCTCGGCCATCGCCCAATTGACCGGCCCACACACCAAACTGATGACCACTGTAGGCCGTGGCATAGGGTCTAAACACTTGCTTGTCAAGCTGCGTTTGATTGCCAGCTAAGACTTGAAGCCAAGCAGAATCAATTGGCAAGCCATCTTGGGTAGGTATGGCAAGATTCTTGGCAACAATCTCAGAAAAACCAATCCAATATGGTTCTGGAATAGGGGTGGGCTGGATGTTTTGAACCAACGCTAAAGAATCGCTGGCAGGTAGATGAAAGGGCATAAGTGTTATTTTTTCTAATGCCTCATTCTAGGTAGCTTTTGAAATATTTGCAGAAAACATCTGTAAGCCCTGGATAACCCCGATTAATATATGGCTATGGATCAAAAACAACTCAAAGAACTGGGCGTGGAACTGGATGTTCCTTTCTTAAAACTACTGGGTGTGCGCTGTCTGCGCGCAGAATTGGGTGAGGGCGAAGTGCTTCTATCCTTAAAGCCTGAGCACCACAACAGTTGGGAAGTAGCTCATGGTGGGGTTTTGTTGACCTTGATGGATGTGGGCATGGCTGTTGCTGCCAGGGCTTCTGACGACGCAGGTCGTGGGGTGGTTACCATCGAATTAAAAGCCAATTTCATGCAAGCAGCACAGGGTATTGTGCGAGTGGCTGCCAAAACAGTCCACGCAACACCCACCATGGCGTTTGTGGAAGCCAAGCTCTACGATGAGCGCGATCGCGTCTGTTGTATGGGCAGCGCGACCCTCAAGTACTTCAAAGAATTGCCGATTAGGAAAGATAAATAAGGTAAATAGTTTATAAAGAGCTAGCTTGTTTAAAGTTCTCTAATTGTCCCTCAAATAACTGAGTACCTATTTCTTTATCAGCATCAAAACGTTTTTCTATTACTTCAAAGTGCCCATCTTTGCGCACTCGTATCAATGAACTCGATCGCGTGCCGTAGTTAGGAGTTCTTATAAAGGCTGAAGACAGAACTTTTTCCCATTCATAAGAAACGCCGGTTTGAGGCAAGTACTCATCTGGTGCTTGGGTCATGTCTTCCATCATGCGCAAATAGTATTCAGCGCGTTTGAATTGCCCTGTGTCCATCGCCAGCAATTGTGCAAAGGCACCCACGCGATGTTGAACCTTTGGCCAAGGTGTATCGAGCATGCCATTAGATAAGCCATAAATACCTGGTGAGAGTGCTTGAGGATTCATGGTTTTTCTAGGGCGCAGTGACTGACCCATTTGCACTCGGTTGCTCAACCAAACCAAAGAGGGCGTCTCCTTTGATAGATCAGTCGCCAGTAAATTAAAGCCGTTGTATCGACCAAAATTGGAGCCTTGAGATGTGATGAACTGCGCTGGCGCCTGATCACTTTTTAAAAAGCTGGCAGTGATTTCTCCGCGGCTTGGTGTGTCGGGATTTTTTTCACTGGGGGCTCTAACATTGGTGAGAGCCGCAAATCGACCGGTTTTACTAAAACCCATCCATGTGCCCGCCTGACCCTGTACATCGGCGAGATCTCGCCCAGCCAAAATATGAGGATGATCATTCCACCAATGCATGGCATCTGTGGCACGCTCATAAAACTCATCGCGATTTGCTAAAACAACCAAAGGATAGTCTGGGTGTGATTGCCATGAGGTCAGAACTAAACACATGCTATTGCTTTAACTCAGATTTCAATCAAGGGGTAGGGTAATGCAGAAAATCTCAATGCAGGACCTGTTGATGAACCTAGATGCACAGACCCAGATTGAAGCGCCTCTAATTTACATTCCACTTGAACATCCATTCGGTCATTGACCAAAGGATGTTGCGCTGCCAGAACAACCATGCCGCATGGTTGGGATGGGTCAACACTGTGGAAAATTTCAGCGCCCGGCAAGATAGCTTCAGAATGGTTCAGATGAGCCACCTGCAAGCGACGCTTGATCGTGCCACGGTACTGGCTTCTTGCCACAACTTCTTGACCTGGGTAACAACCTTTCTGAAAATCAATGCCTTTCAAGGATTCCATATTGATCATTTGCGGCACAAACTGCTCAAAGGTTGCTTGGGTGATGCGTGGGATGGCACTTTGTATCTCTAGCCAATTCCAAGCTTGAAGAGCCGCATCCTGAACAATGCCCA
>JBFZCN010000061.1:0-3300 GCA_041307985.1 Burkholderiales bacterium | reverse complement strand
TTGGTCATGCAGGACTCTATGTTTTCTATTCTTTGTACCTGGATCGTTTGGGTTACTCAAAAGGCGAGATTGGATTATTTTGGATGCTGGGTGTTTTGGCTGAAGTGATATTTTTTTATTTCCAAAGTTACTTTTTTGCCAGATTTACCACAAAGAACATTTTGCTCGCCGCTTACTTCATCGCGATCGTCCGTTTTGCTTTGATGGCCTACGTTCCTGAATTACTGATTTTGATTTTGGCTCAAGTCTTGCACGCAGCCACCTTTGGTGCGCACCACAGTGCCAGCATCAAGATGTTGCAAACCTGGTTCAAAGGACCTTTGCAAGCAAGAGGGCAGGCGCTTTACACCACGGTCTCGTATGGCATTGGTGGCACAGTGGGCGGTTTGTTTGCTGGTTGGGTTTGGGAATACCTTGCGCCACACCATGTCTTTGGTTTGGCGGCACTCAGCAGCCTATTGGGTTACTGGTGCATGAGTCGCGTGAAGCCACACCATGATGCTGAAGTGATTAAGAACTGAAAAAACAACTCAAGAAACAACTCAAAAATCACCTAAAAAAACTGCAGCATCACATACCAGAATAATTAGGACCGCCAGAACCTTCAGGGTTTAACCAAACAATGTTTTGCGTTGGGTCTTTGATGTCACACGTTTTGCAATGCACGCAGTTCTGCGCATTGATTTGTAATTTCTGACCTTGTTCACCAGGTACATACTCATAAACACCCGCAGGGCAGTAGTGTTGCTCTGGCCCATCAAACACTGGTAGGTTCGTGATCACTGGCACCATTGAGTTGATGAGCGTTAAATGTGCTGGCTGATTTTCTTCATGGTTCGTATTAGAGATAAACACCGAAGACAATTTATCAAAAGTAATTTTTCCATCAGGTTTTGGATAGTCAATTTTTTGACATTGATCAGCCGGTTTTAAATACTCGTGATCAGCGTACTGTGTGTGAACCGTCCATGGCACATTGCCACCGAATAACTTTTGTTCAATGCCCACCATCAAAGTGCCCACATACAAACCTTTACCCATCCACGGTTTGAAGTTGCGCGCCTTGTTCAATTCTTGATACAACCAACTCTTCTTAAACGCTTCTGGGTAAGCGCTCAACTCATCACCAGAGCGATTTTGTGTGACAGCTTCAAAGGCAGCTTCAGCTGCCATCATGCCGGTCTTGATCGCAGCATGACTGCCCTTGATGCGAGACGCATTTAAAAAGCCCGCCTCGCAACCAATCAAAGCACCACCTGGAAACACTGTCTTTGGCAAACTGTTCAAGCCGCCAGCGGTGATCACGCGTGCACCATAACCAATGCGCTTGCCACCCTTAAAGAACTTGCGGATACTTGGATGAGTTTTGTAACGCTGAAACTCTTCAAAAGGACTGAGGTAAGGATTGCTATACGACAAACCCACCACAAAGCCAACCGCCACTTGATTGTTTTCTAAGTGATATAAAAATGAACCACCATAAGTATCAGAACTGAGTGGCCAACCTGCTGTGTGGATCACCAAGCCTTCTTGATGCATGGCTGGATCGATTTCCCATAGCTCTTTGATGCCAAGACCATAACTCTGCGGATCTTTGCCTGCGTCTAATTGATAGCTCTCGATCAATTGTTTGCCTAAGTGACCACGCGCACCTTCAGCAAACAATGTGTACTTGGCGCGCAACTCCATGCCAAGCTGGAAATTCTCAGTGGCTTGACCATCGCGACCAAGGCCTAAATTACCCGTGGCCACACCAACCACTTGACCTGCTTCACCGTACAAAATTTCTGCTGCTGGAAAGCCTGGGAAAATTTCTACACCAAGGTTCTCAGCTTGAGTGCCTAGCCAACGGGTGAAGTTCGACAAGCTCACGACGTAGTTGCCGTGATTTTTAAAACACTCAGGCAACATCCACTGAGGGGTGGTGTATGACTTGCTCTCAGTGAGAAACATGAAGCGATCTTCACTTACTGCAGTATTGAGTGGCGCACCTTGTTTTTTCCAATCAGGGATCAACTCATTGATACCAATTGGATCCATCACCGCGCCTGACAAAATATGTGCGCCGACTTCAGAACCTTTTTCTAAAACACACACTGAGATCTCTTGACCTTTTTCAGCGCTCAACTGCTTTAAGCGAATCGCTGCTGACAAACCAGCGGGGCCACCACCGACGATGACAACGTCATAGTCCATGGATTCACGCGGGCCAAATTGTTCGAGTAGCTCTGGGCTGGTGTTCATGCAATCTCCAAAATCAGTTCTGTTGATTCACTCAATCACTAAATCACTGATTTAACAGTCATGATTTTAAGATCAATCTCAATTCATGCTTTAACAAGCTGCAAAACAGGGTTCAAAACAGATACTAGCACCCCCTTTAGTGCATGTATTACAAGGGTTTAGGGCATTTAGATGGTTCTTGGGTCAATTCTGTCAAGGTATCGTCAATAGAATGGTATATAAATAGGGGTTTGGCATATTGTTGACCTAATAAACAATGGGTAAAGCAATGGGTTTTAGAGACTAAAACCAGCTATCTTTGAATCAAATGGGAGTTTTTCATGAATAAGGTTTACGGTTCTGCAAAAGAGGCCTTGGCAGATATTGTCAAAAATGGCCAAACTTTTGCAGTGGGTGGTTTTGGTTTGTGTGGCATTCCTGAGGCATTGATCGCTGCATTGCGCGATACAGGGGCAAGCAATTTGACAGCCATCTCTAATAACGCTGGTGTGGATGGCTTTGGTTTAGGTCAACTACTAGAAACTCGCCAAATTAAAAAAATGATTTCATCCTACGTTGGTGAAAACAAAGAATTTGAGCGTCAATATTTAGCCGGTGAATTAGAACTTGAGTTCACACCACAAGGCACCTTGGCAGAAAAACTTCGCGCAGGTGGTTGTGGCATTCCTGCTTTCTTTACCAAAACTGGTGTTGGCACGATCGTGGCCGATGGTAAAGAGATCCGCGAATTCGATGGTGAAAAATATGTGATGGAGCGCTCTTTGGTGGCGGACATTGCTTTGGTCAAAGCTTGGAAAGCAGATAAAGCTGGCAACTTGATTTACCGTCACACAGCGCGTAACTTCAATCCAATGTGCGCGATGGCTGGCAAGATCACGGTGGTTGAAGTTGAAGAGATCGTTGAGAACGGCGCATTTGAGCCTGCTGATGTTCATACACCAAGTATTTATGTGCATCGCATCGTGTTAAACAAACATCCAGAAAAGCGCATCGAACAGCGCACTGTTAGCAAGGCTTAAGGAGCAAGATCATGGCATGGAATCGTGATGAAATGGC
>JBFZCN010000060.1:0-2902 GCA_041307985.1 Burkholderiales bacterium | reverse complement strand
CCATGAACACGGCCAATGCCTTGGGTTACTTTATTGGAGCCCTCAGCTCTCCAGCCATGATGAGGCGCATCTCCGTTCATCGTTTCTTCATATCCTCAGCAATCATCACTGGTATCTTTTTGTTTCTTTCTGGCTGCACAGATCAAACCAGTTTGCTTTTTATCTATCGTGTGATTGCTGGTATTGCCAGTGCCTGGATCTTTGTTGCAGGGGGTGTCCTGATTTCTCAGTTGGGCACGATTCACGCCAATAAATCAGGTTTGATGTTGGGTATTTTTTACGCTGGACCTGGTCTTGGCATTGTCCTATCGAGTGCGATCCTCCCATTTTTTAATGATTTGGGTGTAAAAATATCCTGGGATCATTCTTGGCAGTTATCTTGGTATGCCTTGGGTATCTTGTGTCTAATCTTTACTTTGATATTGATTAAACCAATCAGCTCAATTCCTGCAGTTCCACCCAAGACAAGCGGAGACTCCGGTACACCTCTTAAATTGTATGTCCCTGCATTGATGGGCTATTTTATGTTTGGCGTGGGCTATATTGGCTACATGACCTTTGTGGTCGCATTGCTCAAGCAATTGGGTTTGAGTAACTCAACGCTCAATATCTTTTATGCCATCTTGGGATTTTCTGTCATGGCATCTTCTCGTTTATGGGCTCAGATGTTGGATCGTTTCAAGGGCGGCCAATCTTTAGCTATCTTGAACACACTTCTTGGTATAGCCAGTTTGATTCCTGCATTGATTGCTATTTATGAAGTTCCTTTGAGCAATTTGATCTTATTGAGTATCTTTGGATCAGGTATTTTGTTCGGCGCAGTTTTTCTGTCAGCGGTCGCATCCACCACAGCCTTTGTGAAACACAATATGCCATCTTCTGATTGGGTTGGTGGTATCACAGCCTTCACCAGTATCTTTGCCGCTGGCCAAATCATTGGCCCAACCATCGCAGGCTGGATTTCTGATGGGCAGGGTGGATTGGCGCGAGGCTTACTCTTCTCAGGACTGGCTTTACTTCTTGGGGGCTTGATCGCCACAAGGCAGAAGCCATTGAGCAATTCCTCTGAAAAATAAGTCTTTTATCTCGCCAATGAGATAATCATGTTTATGACAGTTAGAACGCGATTTGCACCAAGCCCAACGGGCTTTATTCACCTAGGTAACCTTCGAAGCGCTTTGTATCCGTGGGCTTTTGCTCGCAAGATGAAAGGCGACTTCATTTTGCGTATTGAAGATACAGATCAAGAGCGCTCAAGCCAAGAAGCTGTTGATGTGATCATTGAAGGCATGAGTTGGTTAGGTCTTGATATTGATGAAGGCCCGATCTATCAAATGCAACGCATGGACCGCTATCGCGAAGTGATTGCGCAAATGCTCAAAGATGGTTTGGCTTACCCTTGCTACATGAGTGAGGAAGAGCTCAATGCCTTGCGTGAGCAGCAAATGGCCAATAAAGAGAAGCCACGTTATAACGGTTTTTGGCGTCCTGATGCTGGCAAGCAACTGCCAACACCGCCAGCAGATATCAAACCAGTGATTCGTTTTAAAAACCCCATTGGTGGCAGCGTTGTGTGGGAAGATGCAGTGAAGGGCCGCATTGAAATCAGCAATGATGAGTTAGATGATTTGGTCATTGCTCGCCCTGATGGCACTCCTACTTATAACTTCTGCGTGGTTGTTGATGATTTAGACATGAAAATCACTCACGTGATTCGTGGAGACGATCATGTCAACAACACCCCAAGACAAATTAACATTCTTCAAGCACTTGGTGGTTCTTTGCCAATTTATGCTCACTTGCCAACCGTCCTAAATGACCAAGGCGAAAAAATGAGCAAGCGCAATGGCGCCATGAGTGTGCGTGATTATGAGCGTGATGGTTATATGCCTGAAGCTGTTCTTAATTATTTGGCACGCCTTGGTTGGTCGCATGGTGATGCAGAGGTATTCACAAAAGAACAATTTGTTGAATGGTTTGATTTAGACCATTTAGGCAAATCACCTGCTCAACACAACCCAGAAAAATTACTTTGGTTGAATCATCAGTACATTCAGCAGGCTGATGCGACTGATTTAGCCAAGCGAGCATTACCCTTTGTTGAAAAATTAGGCATCAAAACTGATGCTGGTCCTGATTTTGTGGGAGTGGTCAACATCCTCAAAGATCGAGCCAATACGCTGATTGAGCTGGCTGACGGTGCCAGGTTGTTCTACATGGACAGACCCAATCATTCTGTAGCAGATCGCCAGGCGAATATTCCTGAATCTATTCATCCAGCCATCAGAGATTTGATTGCTGATCTTGAGGCTGGAGATGGCTCAAAAGCCGCTGTTTCAGGAGCTTTTAAAGCCGTTTTAGCCAAACATGGCCTGAAAATGCCCGCTTTAGCCATGCCAGTTCGTTACGCTATGTTTGCCACCACCCAAACCCCAGCCATTGATGCCGTTATCTCCTTGATTGGTATAGAGGAAACAAAACAGCGCTTGCAAAGCGGGATAAAAATAGGCTAGAATTACGGTCTTGATTGCTTGAGCTTACTTATTTAAGGTCATCTAATTAAGGGGCTATAGCTCAGCTGGGAGAGCGCTTGCATGGCATGCAAGAGGTCAGCGGTTCGATCCCGCTTAGCTCCACCAGTAAGCTTTGATCGACATGTAGTCAAGTAGTGAAATTGCAGTACCGTAAGTCCAGGGTCCCCATCGTCTAGAGGCCTAGGACACCACCCTTTCACGGTGGGTACCGGGGTTCGAATCCCCGTGGGGACGCCAAGTTTTTGGAGCGGTAGTTCAGTTGGTTAGAATACCGGCCTGTCACGCCGGGGGTCGCGGGTTCGAGTCCCGTCCGCTCCGCCAACAAAAAAGCCCTTGTTTTTAAACAAGGGCTTTTTTTATTTCTTCCG
>JBFZCN010000059.1:0-2579 GCA_041307985.1 Burkholderiales bacterium | reverse complement strand
GTGATTTGATGAAAGCTGACACAACCGTTTGCGAAATCACCGCCAAGCCACGCGCTCTTTTATCAGCAGAGCGCCCAGCCATTAATTTTTTACAAACTCTCTCTTGGACCGCCTCAATCACCAGGCAACATGTGAAGGCCATCGAGGGTGCAAGTCCGAACAGCCATGGTTGCGCTGTGTTGGATACCAGAAAAACAATTCCTGGATTACGCCAAGCCCAAAAATATGCTGTCACTGTGGGCGGTGGCAAAAATCAACGCTTGGCTTTATGGCATGGCATTTTGATCAAAGAAAATCACATCGCTGCAGCCGGCGGGATCAGCGCTGCCATGAAAGCAGCTCAAGCTCTGAACGCAGGGGTTGATATTCAAATTGAAGTTGAAAACATATCAGAGCTTCAAGAGGCACTATCAGCGGGTGCTAAAAGTATTTTGATCGATAACTTCAGTCTTGATCAAATGCGTGAAGCCGTGGCCTTTACCAAAGGTGCTGCTTTATTGGAGGCATCTGGTGGCGTGAACCTTGATCAATTGAAAGAGATCGCAGCAACGGGTGTGGATCGTATTTCTATTGGCAAGTTAACCAAGGATGTGATCGCTGTCGATTTTTCTTTGAGAATCCAATAGCGTTACAGCATCCCAATTAGGGATTGAAGATTGCCTTGGATTCCTTGGTGTGCTTACTGATGATTTATTGGCGGTTGATGGGCGTGAGGATGGTTGGATAAGAAACAGTCCAGCTTTGCGGGTAATCACGGCTGTAATGCAAACCACGACTCTCTTTGCGCATCAATGCAGAACGCACGATCAGTTCAGCGCAACTCAATAAGTTTCTTAATTCTAATAAATCTCGGGTCACTCTGAAGTTCGCGTAATACTCCTGTACTTCACTTTGAAGCAACTCAATGCGGTGCAGAGCTCTTTCTAGGCGACGATTGGTTCTGACGATACCCACATAGTTCCACATCAAAAGACGCAGCTCATCCCAGTTGTGGGCAATGACCACGGTTTCATCAGCATCTTCCACTCGACTCTCATCCCAATCAGGAACTTCTGGCATTTCTTTAAAAGGATGTTGTTTGATCTCTGCTGCGGCTGACTTACCAATCACCACGCACTCTAATAAAGAGTTGCTCGCAAGGCGATTGGCGCCATGCAAGCCAGTGTATGTGGCTTCTCCTACCGCGTACAAGCCTGGTAAATCAGTTTTACCCTCTAAGTCAGTGACAACCCCACCGCAGGTGTAGTGAGCTGCAGGAACCACCGGAATGGCTTGCTTGGCAATATCAATGCCCAGTGCGGCACAACGAGCGTAGATGGTTGGGAAATGCTCTTTCAGAAATGCTTCGCCCAAATGGGTGGCATCTAGCAAAACATAATCCAAGCCCAAACGCTTCATTTCAAAGTCAATTGCTCGAGCCACAATGTCTCTTGGTGCAAGTTCAGCGCGCTCATCATGATTGGGCATGAAACGTGTGCCATCCGGGAGTTTTAATTGCGCACCCTCGCCTCGAAGAGCTTCGGTGATCAAGAAGGTTCTGTCTTGAGGGTGATACAAGCATGTGGGGTGAAACTGCACAAATTCCATATTACCGACGCGACATCCTGCGCGCCAAGCTATGGCAATGCCGTCACCCGTCGCTGTTTCTGGATTGCTGGTGTAGCGATAAACTTTACCCACACCACCGGTGGCCAAAACCACAGCAGAAGCAGGAATCGCGTCAATTTTTCCAGTAGAGATGTTTAGAGCATAGACACCGTAACAGCGCTCAGATTTTTTTAACTGTTTGTCTTTAAGGTGTCGATTGGTGATCAAGTCCAAAGCCATCCAACGCTCTAACAATTGAATATTAGGGTGTGCTCTTGCTTTGTCCAACAATACCTCATGAATCGCTTTGCCTGTGGCATCTGCAGCGTGAGCGATGCGACGGTGACTGTGACCACCCTCTCGGGTCAAATGAAGGCCTTTGGGGCCTTGTGGATCGGTTGTGAAGGGCACGCCCTGTTCAACCAACCAATCGATTGCACTGGCACTTCTTTCAGCAATGTATTTTGCAGTGGCTTCAACCACCAAACCAGCGCCCGCCTCAACCGTGTCTCTCACATGAGCATCCACACTGTCTTGCTGGTCTAAAACCCCAACGATGCCACCCTGCGCCCAGGCGGTGGCTGATTCAGATAAACCTCGCTTGGCCATGATGACAACTTGGCGAGACTCAGCCAACTCCAAGGCAACTGTTAAACCTGCCAAACCTGCGCCAATGATGACGACAGGCAAAGAATCGGTGGCAGATGTTTTAGGCATGATGAATGGTAACTTGAATAATCATTGTGCGCTGATGAGATGACTGCTGAGATTGCTCATGAAATTATTGAGGTGCCATCAAGAAAGCTTGCTGGCGTGTTCTCTGGTCTCATGGAAAACAATTTGAGGCCAACGCTCTTGGGTCACTCTCAAGTTAACAGCAGAGTTGGCCAAATAAGCCAAATTATCTGCAGCATCCAAAGCCAGTTGATGACCCGCTGATGAATTTTGAAAGTCACTCATCATTTTTTTATCTTCACAAGTCACCCAGCGTG
>JBFZCN010000058.1:0-4077 GCA_041307985.1 Burkholderiales bacterium | reverse complement strand
GCCTTTTTTCTAATAAGACTTGATCTTGGTGAATCATCACCCACCAAGTCATATCAATTTTTTCAACTTTGACTTTTTTAACCTTCAAAGGAATTTGATTAATTCGTTCGCTTAAATACGCAACACAGGATTTCTTAAATGGGCATGAGCCATTTTGAGGATCGATACATGCCGGCTGATATTGAGTGCAGTGCGTGGCCCCGAAATCCATCAGACCTTGCGTATAGGTGATCAGATCAGATTTTTTATGGGGCAATAAATTTTCTGCATGAGCCCACAATTGATTTGCGTGCAGTGTCTTACTTAAATCTAGGTCATATCCCCAAATTCTGGCCAAGACTCTTTTGACATTTCCATCCAATATGGCCGCTCTCTTGCCATATGCAAACACCGCAATGGCTGCCGCTGTTGACCTACCAATGCCTGGCAATGACTCTAATGTTTTAGGATCGCTCGGAAAAACTCCACCATGATCAGTCATTACAGTTTGCGAGCACCGATGTAAATTCCTGGCGCGCGTGTAGTAACCCATCCCGCTCCACTGAGCTAAAACCTGATCGACTGTTGCGGCACTCAAATCACCTACAGTGGGGAATATTTTTAAGAACTCATCGTAGCGACTCAGCACTGTTGAAACTTGCGTTTGTTGCAACATGATTTCTGATAACCAAACTCGGTAAGCAGTTCTGTTTTTTTGCCAAGGTAAATCATGACGACCTGATTTTTTTTGCCAATCAATCAGATCTTGTGTGAAGTTTTTTACTTCTGAAAATTTCATTACTTTTTCTGACATTTGGAACAAAAGTATGTCGACCGTTGCCCTTGAACTATTTGCTTAATAGGACTTTTGCACTTTACGCACGGCATTCCAAAGCGATCATAAGCTTTGGTTTGCAACATGAAATGCCCAGGATTGCCGTCGCTGTTCACAAAATCTTTCAAGCTACTGCCACCCGCCTTGATCGCTCGACTCAAAGTATCTTTGATCGCAGATGCCAACAGCGACGCCCTTGGCTTAGATAGCTTTCCTGCTGGCATCTCGGGATGAATACCCGCCAAAAATAAACTTTCTGAACAATAGATGTTTCCCACACCTACCACTGCCTGCCCAGCCAGCAACCACTGTTTAATCGAAATTTGTCGGCCTCTGGCATGCTCGTACAAATGTTGCCCAGCTCTCTCATCAGAAAAATCGTCTGAGAATGGCTCGACGCCTAATTTAGCGATCAATGGGTGACGTTCGATTTCACCATCTTCATCAGCAGCCCACAATACCGCACCAAACTTCCTGGGATCGTGTAAGCGCAATAATTTTTTGCCAAAGCCAATTTCAACGCGATCGTGTTTTTTGAGCTCATCCTTTGGATTGGCCACTCTGAGCACGCCAGTCATACCCAGATGAATCAATAAATACCCATCTTCCATTCTGAATAATAAGTATTTGCCGCGTCGCTTAATATGGGTAAGTTTTTTACCTAACAGTAATTTTTTTAAATCGGCAGGGACAGGCCAGCGTAATCGGCCATCGTAAATGGCAACGCTTGTCACAGTTTTGCCCACAACATGAGGCTCAACCCCCTGTTTGGTAACTTCAACTTCTGGCAATTCAGGCATATGCCAATTGTAGGCGGTGAGATTAGAATGTGCTTATGACGATAAAACCTAAATTTTTGCTTAGCATTCTGCTTGCCTCCGCCAGCTTCCAAATATGGTCTGCTCCGGCTAAAAGCCTTACTGAAGAGCAAATGTTTCAAATCTTGGCATCAGAAATCAGCCTGCAACGAGGAGAGGCCTCCACAGCCTACCAAACCTATATGAGCATGGCCAGGTCTTTGCGAGATGGTCCGCTTGCTCAACGAGCCATGGAAATAGCGGTTGCCGGCAACTCACCAGAGCTTGCTTTGGATGCTGCAAAACTTTGGGATGAGATCAATCCTAAAGATGCCAAAGAAATCTTAACGACTCTTTTGATGCTGAATCAACGGTGGGCTGAAAGTGTCAAGCCAGCTCAGACTCAATTAAGCCAATTAAAAAGCATTGCGGCCAAAGAAAAATTAATTAACTCTTGGCGCCCTCTCTTAGCAAGAGCTCAAGATGAAGACGCGAGCCTTATTGCTTTTTTCAACATACTGCAAACAACCATTCCTCAAATTAATGATGTAGATATTCTTTACACCTATTCACTGGGCGCTGAAAAAGTAAAAAATTATGACGCGATGGAAAAAACCTTGCGCAGAATTATTCAAAAAAAGCCTGATGATAAAAATGCCCTCAATGCCTTGGGTTACTCTTTTGCCGATCGGGGCATCAGGCTTGACGAGGCAGTCACCCTTCTAAAAAAAGCGAATCAGCTAGCCCCCAATGATATGTATATCTTGGATAGTCTGGCATGGGCTAACTTTCGTTTAGGTAACACAAACCTTGCAATTGAACAGTTAAGTAAAGCATTTGAAACCAAACCAGAAGCAGAAATTGGTGCCCACTTGGGCGAAGCTCTTTGGTCCATTCGAGATCGCGAAGGTGCTGATAAAGCCTGGAGAAAAGCTGAATCATTGGACGCGAACAATAAAACACTCAAAGACACCATGGCCAGACTTTGGCCAGATAGAGTTCCAAGCTCATCAAAAAAATCACCTCAATTATGGGATGGTCGCTTTGCCGTCAAGGTGAGTGGTAAAGACTCTAAGAATGGTGGCACCGGTGCCTTCACCTTGAGCCATGAAGCTCAAATTGATATCTTAGATATCAGAGGTCCAATGGGTGGCGCCATGGCAAAAATCACCATCAATGCTTCAGGAGCAAAACTCGAAGATGGTGACAAGATTTTTGAAGCGCATGATGCCGACGCATTGCTGCAAAGCTATACAGGGCTTCCCTTACCAGCCAGAGGTTTATCAAAATGGTTAAATGGTGAAGCAAGGGTTGGCGCTCCTGCCAGCATTGAAAGAGACGACAAACAAAGAGCGCAAAAAATCATTCAGGATGGTTGGACCATGACATTTCAGTGGACCGAAAAAAATCAAATAAAAAAATTAGATCTGGCAAGAAAATCTCCAACCGGTCAGATTGAGATAAAACTAATTTTTGAAGAACTTGATGACTAAGGTATTGCGCGTTAAGGCTCCTGCAAAAATAAACCGCTTTCTTCACATTGTTGGACAAAGAAAAGATGGCTATCACTTACTGCAAACTGTTTTTCAGTTGATTGATCTTCATGATGATATTTCCTTGACTCTTTCTTCTAATGGAAAAGTGCAACGCACTGCAGGTGCTGCGAACATCCCTGCTGAAGATGATCTGGTTGTTCGCGCCGCAAAATTACTTCAGGAATACAGCAATACAAAGCAAGGTTGCACCATTCAAGTAGAAAAGCGCATCCCTATGGGCGCTGGCCTTGGCGGAGGATCATCAGATGCGGCCGCAACTCTTTGGGGCCTCAATGAATTATGGGGTCTTCAGTTAAGCCGTCAGGAATTGATAAATCTAGGGGTCAAACTAGGCGCTGATGTGCCATTTTTCTTATTTGGGCAAAATGCTTTTGCAGAAGGTATCGGCGATCTTCTTCAAGCTGTGAGCCTTCCGGAGTCCTGCTTTCTATTGGTTTATCCAAAAGTTCACATACCAACAGTAGACGTCTTCAAAGACCCAAATTTGACGAGAAATCACCCAACCGTTACAATCTCAGACTTTATTGATTCACCCAATCTTGAACAATTTGGCAAGAACGATTGTGAAGAGGTTGTGATTCAAAAGTATCAGGAAGTTGCAGCGGTATTAGACTGGCTTGGCCAACAGGCTCCTCAATCGAGCCCAAGGATGTCAGGATCAGGTAGCAGCGTGTTTGTTGCCCTTGAAACTGATCTAGCCAATCATTTACTGAGTCAACTGCCTCATCAATGGATCGGTTTTGTGGTTCGGGGCTTATCAAGGCATCCGTCATACAATCCAAGTTCATAGGAGTAGATGCGAGAGGGGAGTCGCCAAGTTGGTTAAGGCACCGGATTTTGATTCCGGCATGCGAAGGTTCGAATCCTTCTTCCCCTGCCAAAACTTGTCGCATAATCTAACTACTCATTC
>JBFZCN010000057.1:0-2973 GCA_041307985.1 Burkholderiales bacterium | reverse complement strand
TGGTTCAAGAGTACAAAATTTACTTTTCTATGAAAGATGTCATGCTGCCCAAAGAGCCAGTTAGCACTGAACTGCAAAAATCAATTGAATTTCAGCTAATCAAAACCAGTGCTTTTTATTTCGATTTAGATTTACCTGAAAAATACAAGCAAACCTTAGTGAGTGACAGGAACTTCTGATTGGGTGAGCGGGTTCATCTGAACATCTTGATTAGAATGTTGCGGCAAATAGCTTCCTAGCATGTGCATGGTGTCATGCACACCCCTTCGGCCAATACCAATATATTCAAATCCTTGATCAAGGATCAGCTGCGGATCATAAATATTTCTTCCGTCGAAAATAACGGGTGCGGCAAGCATCTGCTTCAAAGCATGAAAATCTGGACTTCTGAAGGACTTCCACTCAGTCATGATCAATAGCGCATCAGCGCCTTGAGCCGCATCCAATGGATTCTCGTGATAACTCAAGCCTTTTGATAAATCAGGGTAATCAGACATATCAGCATGAATAGCTAGGCGAGCCTCATGCATGGCCACAGGATCATGCACCTTGATCTGCGCTCCACGCATGAGCAAGTTTTGGATCACCACCCGACTAGGTGCTTCACGCATGTCATCGGTATTGGGCTTGAATGCCAAGCCCCATAAGCAAAATGTTTTTCCAGTTAAGTCTTTGCCATATCGTTGAATCATTTTTTTAACCAAGATATTCTTTTGAGATTCATTGACTTCTTCGACGGCCTTGATTAATTTCAGTTCTTGTCCATGATGCTCAGCAATTTTTGCTAATGCAGAAACATCCTTCGGGAAACAACTGCCACCGTAGCCAGTGCCTGCATATAAAAAGCTATACCCAATACGTGAGTCTGAGCCGATGCCCTGTCTCACAGACTCAATGTCCGCTCCTAATGCATCAGCCAAGTTGGCAATTTCATTCATGAACGAAATGCGCGTGGCCAGCATTGCATTGGCTGCATATTTAGTTAATTCAGCGCTTCTCACGTCCATGTAATAGGTGCGCTCGTGATGGCGATTAAAAGGCGCATATAACTGCTTCATCATTTCCTTGGCGGCAAAGCCTGCTGCATTGTTTTGACTACCAATCACAATACGATCAGGTCTCATGAAATCCTCGATGGCGGCGCCTTCCTTTAAAAACTCAGGATTTGAAATGACTGAGAAGTTCTCGCTAGGCAAGGAGCGATTCAATAGTTCTTCTCCGATCACTTCTGTTACTTTGTCAGCAGTGCCTACTGGCACAGTAGATTTATTCACCACCACCTTGAAACGATTCATGTATCGACCAATTTGCTTAGCAGCCTCTAATACATAACTAAGATCTGCTGAGCCATCTTCACTCGGTGGCGTTCCTACAGCAATAAACTGGATATCACCATAAGCCACAGCAGCTGAAACATCAGTTGAGAAAATCAGACGGCCATAGGCCAGATTGCGCTCAATGATTTCTTTTAGGCCTGGCTCATAAATCGGCACCCCACCAGCGTTCAAAATATCAATTTTTTCTTGATTAAGGTCTAGGCAAAACACATGGTTGCCTTGCTCAGCCAAACAAGCACCAGTGACCAAACCCACATAACCTGTTCCGATGACCGTGATTTTCATAAACAACTCCTGTCATTGATTGTTCACAGTGTCGGATTCATTTATGAAATTACGATATCAAATCTGTGACATTTTCAAGAAATTGATGTTGATATGACATCAAGTTGTCACAGTTTTGTTGCTTAATGTTTCTTATTTTCTTTAGATTGATCATGAAAAACTATCAAATAGAAGACAATCCCCACAAAGGCAACAAAGGCATCACACGAGCATTTCGGGCCGCCATTAACTCATGGAATGGTCTGATTTATGCGTTCAAAGAAGAAAGTGCTTTTCGCCAAGAATTGGCCTTGAGCCTGGTCTTGATTCCATTGGCTATTTACTTACCTGTCACGCCCATTGAAAAGATTTTATTAATTGCATCCGTGATTTTGGTGCTGATCATTGAACTGTTGAATTCAAGCGTAGAAGCAGCGATCGATCGCATTTCCTTTGAAGTTCATGATTTATCTAAGCGAGCCAAAGACTTTGGCAGTGCCGCTGTGATGCTGGCATTACTGCTGTGCGCACTCACTTGGGCGGTTATTTTGAGCGGGCACTATCTCTGATAGCGCTCCAATCAATAATTACTGAATACTAAATTACTGAGTGACCGGAGTTTTAGTCAAACGATAGCCACTGCCTCGAACTGTTTCAATAAGGTTCTGGCAATTGGATGGTGACAAAGCGGCTCTGAGGCGCTTGATATGAACGTCCACCGTGCGTTCCTCAACAAATACATGATCACCCCACACTTTATCCAATAGCTGGCCTCTGGAGTGAACGCGCTCTGGGTGGGTCATGAAGAAATGAAGCAATCTAAATTCTGTGGGACCCAAGTCAAGAGTCACCTCATCCACGCCATTATTTGCTAAAACACGGTGGGCCACAGGATCTAAACGCAGATTATTGATCTGTACTACTTCATCCGCCAATTGCGGAGAGCGTCTTCTCAAAACAGCACGAATGCGCGCCACCAATTCTTTTGGTGAGAATGGTTTGGTCAAGTAATCATCAGCACCAGCCTCAAGGCCAGCAATCTTATCCATCTCTTCGCTGCGAGCAGTCAATAAGATGATTGGAATGTCCTTGGTTCTCTCATTTGCTCTCAGCTCTTTTGCAAACTGCACGCCTGATTTACCGGGTAACATCCAATCCAACACCACCAAATCTGGCAAAACTTCTTTCATTAATTGAGAAGCTTGCTCCGTCTGAAATGCTCTGACAGGTAAAAAGCCTGCGTGACTAAGATTAACTGCTATTAACTCAGCAATCGAAGGCTCATCTTCAACAATTAGGATACTGCTTGCCATAAATTAGCTATTAGCCTCTTTGGTTAACTGCTCATGTGGCAAGTGACGAACATCAGTGC
>JBFZCN010000056.1:0-2734 GCA_041307985.1 Burkholderiales bacterium | reverse complement strand
GATTGCTTTTGCTGGAGCTATGCGCCTAAAGAAAAATCCCCAACTGGCAACTAGAAATTGGGGGTTTGATGTCAGGCCCAGATGGCCTTTGGATGATTTAGAGTGATAACTCTAAGAGAGTCAGTCTGACTGAATCAGTGCATACGCACTGTGGTTGTGAATTGATTCAAAGTTTTCAGCTTCAACAAAAAAAGATTTAACTCTTGCATCTGACTTTAAGCGACCCGCCACATCACGAACCAAGTCTTCAACAAACTTTGGATTGTCATAAGCTCTTTCAGTCACAAACTTTTCATCTGGGCGTTTTAACAAGCCCCATAGCTCGCATGAAGCCTCTGCTTCAGCGATTCTGACCAAATCTTCAATGCTCAAATCAACGTCTTTTTGCAAAGTCACATTCATCGTGACATGTGAGCGTTGATTGTGAGCGCCGTACTCAGCAATCTCTTTTGAGCATGGGCATAAACTTGTGACAGGCACAACAGCCTGAAGTTTTAAATCCACCTCTACTTGGCCATTCATATTTTTAGCGCTGGCAATCCAAGTCACATCGTAATCAAGCAAACTCTGCACACCAGAAATGGGGGCTGTTTTATTGATGAAGTGAGTGTACTTAAGAGAAATCTGACCAGCCTGAGCTTCTAGCAAAGGTAGCATTTTGCCAATCATCGAACGCATCTCTTGGGCATTCAAAGGCGCATGACTGTCTTGAAGTAAAGCGATAAATCGGGACATGTGCGTGCCCTTTTTATTCGCTGGTAATAAAACATCCAAATCAATCATGGCAACGCTTGGTTGCACGCCTGATTCCGTTTTTACTTGAATAGGGTGGCGCACGCCACGAATGCCAACGCGGTCAATCACGATGTTGCGATGGTCAACGGACGACTGAACATCGGCCATGGCAGATGTTTTTAGGAAAGATGTGTTGATGTCATTCATGGTCATATTGTCCTGCAATTTTACGCAGCTTGCTGTTTTGCTGAAATTCCTAGCTTTTCTGCAATGGCTTTGCGGATGCCTGCCGCATCCAGACCACACTCTTTCATCAGCAAAGCATGGTCTCCATGATCAACGAATCGATCAGGCAAACCAAGCACCAAAGTTGCCACTTCAATGCCTGCCACTGATAAGGCTTCAAGGCAAGCACTGCCAGCCCCACCGCCAATAGCGCCCTCTTCTAGCGTCACAATCAAGTCGTGCTCCTGAGCCATCTTGCAAACAAGATCAACATCCAATGGTTTGATGAATCGCATATTGACCACTGTCGCATCAAAGTCAGGCGCAGCTTCTAGAGCTGGATACAGCAATGTACCAAATGCAAGTATCGCTACTTTTTTACCTTGAAGACCTGAAGTGGTCCGTCTGATTTCGGCTTTACCTAGCGGCAACTCTTTGAGTTCTTTACTCACAACTGCACCCACTCCAGCGCCGCGCGGATAACGCACAGCCGATGGATGATTTTGTTTAAAAGCGGTGGTGAGCAAATCACGGCACTCTGCTTCGTCTGCAGGAGCCATTAACAACATATTTGGAATGCAACGCAAATAAGGAATGTCATAAGCGCCCGCATGCGTTGCACCGTCCGCACCAACCAAACCTGAACGATCCATCGCAAAGACAACTGGCAGATCTTGTAATGCCACATCATGAATCAACTGATCGTAACCGCGCTGCAAGAATGTTGAGTAAATCGCAACAACCGGTTTCATGCCTTCGCAAGCCAAGCCACCAGCAAAGGTCACAGCGTGTTGCTCAGCAATCCCAACGTCAAAATAACGATCTGGGAAACGTGCTTCAAAATCGACCAAGCCAGATCCTTCTCTCATCGCTGGTGTGACGGCTACCAAGCGCTTATCTGCCTCGGCCATATCGCACACCCACTCACCAAAAACTTGGGTGAATGTTTTTTTACTCGGCGCACTAGGTTTTACAGCAGAAATTCCTTGAGCTGGGTCAAACTTGCCAGGTCCGTGATAAAGAATAGGGTCAGTTTCTGCTAATTTATAGCCCTGTCCTTTTTTAGTGACCACATGCAAAAACTGTGGGCCTTCACCATCAAGAGCCAAACGTCTGACGTTTTGAAGGGTGGGCACCAAAGAGTCAAGGTCATGACCATCAATTGGTCCAATGTAATTAAAGCCGAACTCTTCAAAAATAGTTCCGGGCACAACCATGCCCTTAGCGTGCTCTTCCAACCTTTTTGCAAACTCTCGCAAAGGTGGTGCCATTGACAGAACACTGTCCAAACCTTTTTTGGTGGTGGCGTAAAAACGACCACTCATCAAGCGAGCCAAGTAACGATTCAAGGCGCCCACCGCTGGGGAGATAGACATGTCGTTATCGTTCAACACCACAACCAAGGGTAAATCTTTGTGAATACCGCCGTTGTTTAAGGCTTCAAAGGCCATACCAGCACTCATCGCGCCATCACCAATCACCGCCACCGCCACACGCTTTTCACCTTGAGCACGTGCGCCCAACGCCATACCAATGGCCGCAGAAATACTGGTTGAGGAATGCGCTGTTCCAAAAGTATCGTATTCACTTTCAGAACGACGAGGGAAACCTGAGATGCCGCCGTACTGTCTGAGTGTGCCCATGCGCTCACGGCGGCCTGTCAAAATTTTATGCGGGTAACTTTGATGACCAACATCCCAAATCAAGCGGTCATAAGGTGTTTGAAACACGTAATGCAAAGCAACAGTTAATTCAACAGTGCCCAAATTAGAAG
>JBFZCN010000055.1:0-2587 GCA_041307985.1 Burkholderiales bacterium | reverse complement strand
GCCACAGCAATGTCATGAACTTCATTGTTGGCAAACAAGCGATCGCGCTCTGCTTCCCACGTGTTCAACACCTTGCCGCGCAAAGGCAGAATCGCTTGGTATTCTTTATTGCGGCCCATCTTGGCTGAACCGCCAGCAGAATCACCCTCAACCAAGAAGATTTCGTTCATCGCGAGGTCTTCGCTCTCGCAGTCGGTCAGCTTGCCTGGCAGAACTGCCACACCTGATGATTTTTTCTTTTCAACTTTTTGACCAGCACGAGTTCTTGCTTGAGCTTGTTTGATCACGAGCTCGGCTAATTTTCTGCCGTAATCCACGTGTTGGTTCAGCCATAAATCCAAGGCCGATTTAACAAATCCAGAAACCAAACGCACGGCATCACGAGAATTCAAACGCTCTTTGATCTGGCCTTGGAACTGTGGATCCAATACTTTGGCTGATAAAACGAATGAAGCACGTGCAAATACGTCTTCAGGCATCAATTTCACGCCCTTGGGTTGTAAGGCATGAATATCAATGAAGCTTTTTACGGCATTGAATAGGCCATCGCGCAAACCACTTTCATGCGTTCCACCGGCAGGCGTTGGAATCAAGTTCACATAGCTTTCGCGAACGGGTGCGCCTTCTTCGGTCCATGCTACTACCCAACTAGCGCCTTCGCCTTCAGCAAATGAATCTTCACCTGCACGATTAGGATCTGCAAAGTGTTCGCCATCGAATGCTGGGATGACCACAGGACTATGACCACTTTGTGCCATGGCTTCATCCAAGTAGCCTTTTAGTCCTTGTGTGTACAACCAAGTTTGTGGCTCGCCACCCTTCTCTTGAATGAGGGTGACTTTAACGCCAGGCAATAGAACTGCTTTTGAACGCAACAATCGTTGCAGCTCAGCCATCGGAATCTGTGCGCTGTCAAAGTATTTGCCATCGGGCCATGCTCTGACTCGGGTGCCGTTGGGACGATCGCCCATCGGTGCAATTTTTGTTTTGAGTGCTTCAACCACAAAGCCTGCTTCAAAGGCCAAGGTTGAAATTTGTTTATCACGCCAAACGGTGACTTCCATGCGTTTTGATAGAGCGTTGGTGACTGAAACACCCACCCCGTGCAAGCCGCCCGAGAAAGCATAGGCCCCACCAGAGCCTTTTTCAAATTTACCGCCGGCGTGAAGCTGTGTGAATACCAATTCCACCACAGGGCGCTTTTCTTCTGGGTGCATACCCACCGGAATGCCTCGACCATCGTCTTCAATACTCACACTGCCATCGGTGTGCATGGTGACCACGATGTGATGGCCATGACCGCCCAAAGCTTCATCCGAGGCGTTGTCAATCACCTCTTGGATGATGTGCAATGGATTATCAGTCCGGGTATACATACCTGGACGCTGTTTGACCGGTTCAAGTCCTTTAAGGACTTTGATCGACGATTCGCTGTATTGATCTGTTTTTTTAGTTGCCATGGCGAAGAATTGTATCCACATGCGAAAATGACTTCCATGGGAGCACTTAATCACCTTCGCGTTTTAGACCTCAGTCGAGTCTTAGCAGGACCTTGGTGCGGGCAGAACCTGGCAGACCTGGGAGCTGATGTAATCAAGGTTGAGAGGCCAAAATCAGGGGACGATACCCGTCAATGGGGCCCTCCTTTTTTGAAAGATTTGCAGGGTCAAGATACTTCAGAAGCAGCCTATTATTTGGCGATTAATCGCAATAAAAGATCCATTACTTTGGATATTTCGACCCCAGAAGGGCAAGAAATCATCAAAAAACTGGTTTTAGAGACCGATGTGGTGATTGAGAACTACAAAGTGGGTCAATTAAAGAAATATGGCCTCGATTATGAGAGCCTCAAAACCCTTAAAAAAGACCTAATCTATTGTTCTATAACGGGTTTTGGTCAAACAGGTCCTTATGCTCACCGCGCTGGTTATGACTTCATTGTGCAAGGCATGGGTGGTTTTATGAGCGTCACCGGTGAAAAAGAAGATTTGCCTGGTGGTGGCCCTCAAAAAGCTGGTGTGGCCATCGCGGATATCTTGACGGGGATGTATGCCACCTCCGCCATTTTGGCCGCTGTGGTGCATCGTGACCGCACGGGTGTGGGTCAATACATTGACTTGGCCTTGTTAGATGTTCAAGTGGCGACCATGGCCAATGTGGCGAGTAATTATCTGGCCAGTGGCGTTGCGCCCAAGAGTTGGGGCAATGCCAGCCCCAATATCGTGCCCTATCAAACGTTTAAAGCATCCGATGGTTGGATCATCGTGGCTTGCGGCAATGATGGTCAGTACCGTCATTTTGTAAAAGCCGGTGGTCAAGAGGCGTTGGCTGATGATTCGCGTTTTACAAGCAATCCAGAACGTGTAAGACATCGCGATACTTTGGTACCAATTTTGAGTGCCATGGTGGCCAAGAAAACCAAAAAAGAATGGATCGATGCACTAGAGCAAGCAGGAGTTCCATGCGGCCCGATCAATAACTTCGAAGAAGTTTTTGCCAACGAGCAAGTGATTGCAAGGGGTATCAAGATGGAGATGCCTCACCCTAACGCTGGCAAAGTAAATTTGGTGCGCAGTCCGATGCGCAT
>JBFZCN010000054.1:0-7692 GCA_041307985.1 Burkholderiales bacterium | reverse complement strand
GTCAAACCATCACATTGGTTCAAGTGGCAGGCTTGATTGCCCGCAGAATTCTTTGCTACGCTCATTTAGGCGATAAGCTTAAAAAGGGCGAGCGTTATGGTTTTATCCGTTTTGGCTCAAGGGTGGATGTGTATTTACCCCTGACCGCAGAGCCACTGGTCAGTGTTGGCGATAAAGTATCGGCAACCAGCACGGTGCTAGCCAAATTGCCCGGATTGGACTAAAAAGTAGTCTATGACGACATTTCGACGTAGAAAACCAAGAATAACTAAAAATTTACCCAGCAATGTGACGCCTTTGCGTCGCAATGATTGGTCTGGTCCTGATCAAGAAAACTTGGGTCGGCCACGTAATCGTGGCATCTATTTATTGCCCAATGCTTTCACGACCGCTAATTTGTTTTGCGGTTTCTTCGCCATTGTGCAGGCCATGAACCAACGTTTTGAATTTGCTGCGATTGCTATTTTTGTGGCTTTGGTCATGGACGGCATGGATGGTCGCGTGGCTCGCATGACCAATACACAAAGTGCTTTTGGTGAACAGTACGACTCACTCACTGATATGGTTTCTTTTGGCGTAGCGCCCGCATTGATTGCCTATGAGTGGGTGTTAAAAGATTTGGGTAAATGGGGCTGGTTGGCGGCATTTGTTTTCTGTGCAGGAGCCGCCTTGCGCTTGGCACGATTCAATACCAATATCGGCGTGGTTGATAAACGCTTTTTCCAAGGATTGCCAAGTCCTGCCGCCGCCTCTTTGATTGCTGGCTTTGTCTGGTTGGCAGTAGATAACAAGTTGCCTGTCAAAGAATTGGCTTTGCCATGGGTGATGTTTGCTTTGACCATTTATGCTGGTATCACGATGGTCTCAAATGCCATGTTCTACAGCGGTAAAGCATTGGATGTGCGCTACAGAGCCCCCTTTGGCGTCATGATTTTGGTGATCTTGGGCTTTGTATTGGTATCGACCGACCCACCTGTGGCCCTATTTGGCTTGTTTGTGGCTTACGCCATCTCGGGTTATGTTTTTTGGATTTGGCAAAAGATTGCCTTGCGCAAGAAAAAAGCTTCAGATATGCTTTCTGACAATTAATTCATTTTTTGTGTATATTAGAGTTTATGAATACAAGCTTGTCACTGCTGCTACTTTTAGGACTAGGTCAAAACCTGGGGTCGGTGCACGCTTAAACACTTAGAAGCAAAGCAAACAACACGAACCCCAGTCCTACTGGGGTTTTTTATTTAGAAAATTTAGTTAGTTCGGGAGCGAGTCATGACAGATAAATTGATTATTTTTGATACCACTTTGAGAGATGGCGAGCAGTCGCCTGGTGCCTCGATGACCAAGGACGAAAAGGTCAGAATAGCCAGACAGCTCGAGCGCCTTCGCGTGGACGTGATTGAGGCGGGCTTTGCTGCCAGCTCCGACGGGGATTTTGCTGCGATTCATGCGATTGCACAAATCATCAAGGATTCAACGGTTTGCTCATTGGCCAGAGCCAATGAAAAAGACATTGGTCGAGCCGCTGATGCTTTGAAGGGCGCCAACTCTAAGCGCATTCATACATTCATCGCCACATCGCCATTGCACATGGAAAAGAAATTGCGCATGACGCCCGATCAAGTGTTCGAGCAAGCCAAGGCTGCTGTGCGCTTTGCGCGCAACCATACCAACGATGTTGAGTTTTCACCGGAAGACGGTTATCGCTCTGAAGTCGATTTCTTGTGTCGCGTGCTTGAGGCTGTGATCAAAGAAGGCGCCACAACCATCAACGTGCCTGACACGGTTGGTTATGCTGTTCCTGAGCTTTATGGCAACTTCATCAAAACTTTGCGTGAGCGTATTCCTAATTCTGATAAAGCAGTCTGGTCTGTGCATTGCCATAACGACTTGGGCATGGGCGTTGCCAATTCCTTGGCGGGCGTCAAGATCGGTGGAGCTCGCCAAATTGAATGCACCATCAATGGTTTGGGGGAGCGCGCCGGCAACACTTCCTTAGAAGAAGTCGTGATGGCCATCAAAACTCGCAAAGATTACTTTGACTTGTCAGTCGGCATTGATACGACTCAAATCGTTCCGGCCTCTAAGATGGTTTCTCAAATCACAGGTTTTGTGGTTCAACCCAATAAAGCGGTGGTTGGAGCCAATGCCTTCGCTCATGCCTCAGGCATTCACCAAGATGGCGTTTTAAAGGCCCGTGATACCTACGAGATCATGCGTGCAGAAGATGTGGGTTGGGCAGCCAATAAGATCGTTTTGGGTAAATTGTCTGGTCGAAATGCATTTAAACAGCGCTTACAAGCCTTGGGCATCGAATTGGACTCTGAAGCTGATATGAACGATGCCTTCTCTAGATTTAAGACTTTGGCTGACCAAAAAGCAGAGATATTTGATGAAGATATCACTGCAATTGTGGGCAATAACGCTGAAGAAGCTAGTGACCACTATCGTTTTATCTCTTTGTCACAAAGGTCTGAGACTGGAGAGCGACCATTTGCCAAGATCGTCTTCAAGTCTGGTGGAGAAGAGCTCTCCTCTGAGGCCGAAGGCAATGGCCCAGTGGACGCAACCTTGAATGCGATCGAATCAAAGGTCAAAAGTGGCGCTGAGCAGTTGTTGTACTCGGTCAATGCGATCACGACCGGAACTGAGTCTCAGGGTGAGGTCACGGTGCGTCTTGCCAGGGGCGGGCGGATTGTGAATGGCGTTGGTACCGATCCGGACATTGTGGCCGCTTCAGCCAAGGCTTATTTGGCAGCTTTGAACAAGTTATACGACCCAGCCCAACAGAAATTGAACGCTCAGATGGCTGTTTAAGGCCAAATAGGCTATAATTTCGGCACTTTATGGGGATTTCTCAAAAAGTGCCGAAGTGATTGATTTATTTAAAAATCAAAAGTTTTCGGGTTTTTACAACAATTCGCACGACATATCGGGTAAGAGACCAATAATTTATTGAACCTCAAGCTCGTTTGTTCGCAAGTATGGAGTTTTAAAATGGCTATTCTTACAGCTGATAAAGCCGTTATTGTTAAAGATAACGCACGTGCAGCAAATGACACAGGCAGTCCTGAAGTTCAAGTTGCTTTGTTAACTGCTCGCATCAATGATTTAACACCTCACTTCAAAGCAAATGCTAAAGATCATCACAGCCGTCGTGGTTTGTTGAAGATGGTCAGCCGTCGCCGTCGTTTGCTCGACTATTTGAAGTCAAAAGATTTTGATCGTTATCGCGCTTTGATTGATAAGCTCGGTCTACGTAAGTAATTCCGACAATGCCTGCCTCAGTTTGACTTTGGCAGGCATTATCGTTTTGAGCGGTCGGTGGCTGCTCGAAGTACAGGACCCGTGTCATTCCAAAGACAGGTTAACTATTCTCTGAGCCTTTCTTTGGAATGGCATCCTTACTCCGCATAGCCCCTAATTGCTCCAGTGCTGCCATAGCGCTGATTTTCTATGGCAAATGTTGATTGGAGATATACATAAATGACGATGTTTAATAAAGTAGTAAAAAGTTTTCAATGGGGTTCACACACTGTTCGCATGGAAACTGGTGAGATTGCTCGCCAAGCAGGTGGTGCAGTTTTAGTTGATGTGGATGACACAGTTATTTTGGCAACAGTGGTTGGTGCAAAAAATGCCAAGCCAGGTCAGAATTTCTTCCCACTCACAGTTGATTATTTAGAGAAGACATACGCTGCCGGTAAGATTCCTGGCGGTTTTTTCCGTCGTGAAGGCCGTCCTTCAGAAGGTGAAACACTGATTTCTCGTTTGATTGATCGTCCATTGCGTCCTTTGTTCCCAGAAGGTTTCTTGAACGAAGTGCAAGTGGTGATTCATGTGGTATCGATCAACCCAGACGTGCCTGCAGATATTCCTGCATTGATTGGTGCTTCAGCAGCTTTGGCTGTTTCAGGCATTCCATTCAGTGGTCCAGTGGGCGCTGCTCGCGTGGGTTACAAAGATGGTCAATACATGTTGAACCCAACCCGCACTGAGCAAGCGACCAGCCAATTAGATTTGATCGTTGCTGGTACTCAATCTGCTGTGTTGATGGTTGAATCTGAGGCGTATCAATTATCTGAAGAGATCATGTTGGGCGCGGTTGTTTATGGTCATGAGCAAATGCAAACAGCGATCAATGCGATCAATGATCTAGTGCGCGAAGGCGGTAAACCTGAGTGGGATTGGCAAGCAGCTCCTAAGAATGAGCCAATGATTGCTAAAGTGACTGCATTGGCTGAAGCTGGTTTGCGTGAAGCGTATCAAATTCGTCAAAAGCAAGCTCGTTCAACTAAGTTGAAAGAAGTGACAAAAGATGTGATGACAAAATTGGCTGAAGCAGGTGAATTTGATGAAGTTGAAGCCAACAACATCATGTTTGACATCGAAGCAAAGATTGTTCGCAGTCAAGTATTGAACGGTGAGCCGCGCATTGACGGTCGTGATACGCGCACTGTTCGCCCAATTGAAATTCGAACTGGCGTATTGCCACGCACTCACGGTTCAGCACTGTTCACTCGTGGTGAAACACAAGGTTTGGTGGTTGCAACTTTGGGTACAGCTCGCGATGAGCAAATCATTGATGCCTTAGAAGGTGAGCAACGTGATCGTTTCATGTTCCACTACAACATGCCTCCGTTTGCCACTGGCGAAACAGGCCGTGTGGGTAGTCCAAAGCGTCGCGAGATCGGTCACGGTCGTTTAGCTAAGCGTGCCTTGATTCCAGTTTTGCCAAGCGCAGAAGAATTTGCTTATAGCTTGCGCGTTGTTTCAGAAATCACTGAATCAAACGGTTCTTCTTCAATGGCGTCTGTTTGTGGCGGCTGTTTAGCAATGATGGATGCTGGTGTTCCTGTTAAAGCTCACGTTGCTGGTGTTGCGATGGGCTTGATTTTGGATGGCAATCGTTTCGCTGTGTTGACAGACATCTTGGGTGACGAAGATCACTTGGGTGACATGGACTTTAAGGTAGCCGGTACATCAAACGGTATCACTGCATTGCAGATGGATATCAAAGTACAAGGTATCACCAAAGAAATCATGCAGGTTGCTTTGGCTCAAGCCAAAGAAGGCCGTTTGCACATCTTGAGCAAGATGCAAGAATCCATGAGCGGTGTTCGCACAGAGTTGTCTGAGCACGCCCCACGCATGGTGACAATCAAGATCCATCCAGACAAGATCCGTGAAGTGATCGGTAAGGGCGGCGCAACGATCCAGGCTTTGACAAAAGAAACTGGTACTAGCATTGATATCACTGATGATGGTCTTGTGACAATCGCTTCAACAAGTGCTGAAGGCATGGAAGAAGCCAAGCGTCGCATTGAAGGCATCACGGCTGAAGCTGAAGTAGGTAAGATCTACGAAGGTCCAGTGGTGAAATTGCTAGAGTTCGGCGCCTTGATCAACATTCTTCCAGGTAAAGATGGTTTATTGCATATTTCAGAAATCGCTAATGAGCGTGTGAAAGATGTGAAAGATTACTTGCAAGAAGGTCAAGTGGTGCGTGTGAAGTTATTGGCTGCTGATGAGCGCGGACGTTTGCGTTTGTCATTGAAGGCTGCATGTGCTGATGAAGGAACAAGCATTGCTCCTTTGAATGGCGCTGCACCTGCAGACCAAGCTGAACAGCAACAGCAGTAAGCGCATTTAAAGTAAGTGAGCTAAGACGGCATGCGTGCTGTTGAAATCAGCCAATATGGTGGCCCTGAAGTTTTAAAGGCAGCGGTAAGACCTGATTTGGTCTTGCCGCTGCCTGGTTCTGGTGAAGTATTGATCAGAGTCAGAGCTGCAGGGGTCAACCGCCCTGATGTTCTTCAGCGTCAAGGTTTTTACCCTGTCCCTCCGGGCGGAACAGATTTGCCTGGTCTGGAATTAGCAGGTGAAATCATTGGTGGTGACGTTGCACACCCTGATAATTTTTTTAGCTTGGAAGTGGGGAGTCGTGTTTGCGCTTTGGTGATTGGTGGCGCTTATGCCGAATACTGCATCGCCCCATTGGCCCAATGCTTGCCAGTACCCAAAGGTTTATCAGATGTTGAGGCAGCAAGTATTCCGGAAACATTTTTCACAGTTTGGAGCAATGTCTTTGATCGTGGCCGCTTAGGTTTGGATGGTCGAGGCAAAGAAACCTTGTTGGTTCATGGTGGCAGCAGCGGTATTGGTGTTACGGCGATCCAGTTGATAACGGCCTTGGGTCATGATGTCCTTGTGACTGTGGGCAGCGATGAAAAAGCTGCCGCCTGCAAAAAACTAGGCGCAGTATTGGCGGTGAACTACCGTACCCAAGACTTTGTTGAAGAGGTTAAATCTTTCACAAATGGCAAAGGTGTCAACGTTGTTTTAGATATGGTTGCCGGCCCTTATTTGGGCAGAGAGATTAATTGCTTAGCAGATGATGGCCGAATTGTGATCATTGCTAACCAGGGCGGTAAAATTTCAGAAGTCGATGTTGGGCAAGTTTTAAGAAGACGCTTGACCATCACTGGTTCAACCTTAAGACCTAGGTCGGTTGACTTCAAGGGCGCTATTGCAAGGTCATTGAGAGCGCATGTATGGCCATTGCTAGAGTCTAAAAAAATTAGACCAGTGATACATGAGGTATTTGAGTTAGAAGCTGCCGCCAAAGCCCATCAATTGATGGAATCAAGTCAGCACATTGGTAAGATAGTACTAACTGTTAATTGAGTGAGACTTTAATGAGACCCTTGACCATCATTGGTAACTGGAAAATGAATGGCAGCATGGCTGCCAATCAGCAACTCATTCAAGAGTTATTGAGTGAACAAGATTTTTTAAAAAGTCTGCAAGGCATGCGCACGGCTTTGTGTGTGCCCTACCCGTATTTATCGCAAGTCAGCCAATTATTGGCTAATTCACCCATTGCCTGTGGTGCTCAAGATGTTTCTGATCACCCCAATGGTGCATACACGGGTGATGTCAGCGCAAAAATGTTGCAAGAGTTTGCTTGTCAGTATGCGATTGTTGGTCATTCGGAGCGTCGTCAATTTCATCAAGAGGGCGATGGCTTGATTGCCAGAAAAGCCAAAGCCTGTTTGCAAGCTAATATCGCCCCCATTATCTGTGTGGGCGAGACAGAGTCTGAGCATGACGATGGCAAAACTTTGACCGTTGTACGCCGTCAATTGCAGGCTGTTTTAGATTTGCTGCAAGGTCAAATTGGCTCTTGCATCATTGCTTATGAACCTGTTTGGGCAATTGGTACTGGAAAAGTGCCCACCCCTGCACAGGCACAAGATGTTCATAGAGAGTTGCGTTTGCAACTGGCCAAATTTGATGATGAAGCCGCCTCAAAAATGGCAATTTTGTATGGTGGCAGCTTAAAGCCTGATAATGCTAACGATTTGTTGGCGATGCCAGATATTGATGGTGGTTTGGTCGGTGGCGCATCGTTGAATGCAAAAGATTTTTTGGCTTTATGCCAAGCATGTAAATAAATTTGTTTTTGGAGACTTAGATGGAATTGTTAAAAACTATATTGGTGGTGTTGCAAATCGTTACTGCGGTTGGTGTGATTGTCTTGGTTCTGGTTCAGCAAGGTAAGGGCGCTGATATGGGTGCAGCCTTTGGCGGCGGCTCTTCAGGCGGCTTGTTTGGTGCTGCAGGTTCAGCCAATTTCCTCTCGCGTGTGACTGCAGTATTTGCCACAATATTCTTCTTGTCTACCTTAGGCAT
>JBFZCN010000053.1:0-4903 GCA_041307985.1 Burkholderiales bacterium | reverse complement strand
GGAAACCAAGACAACAATTTGTCAGATTGAGAAGTTCGCTTAATAGCGGCGGAATTTAGGAGACGATAATGGCAAGAATGAAATTTATCTGCGATTCAGAGCGCTGCATTGAGTGTAACGGCTGTGTTACAGCGTGTAAGAATGAGCATGAGGTACCTTGGGGCGTTAATCGTCGTCGTGTTGTAACAATTAACGACGGTGTGATTGGCGCAGAAAAATCAATCTCAGTAGCATGTATGCATTGTTCAGATGCACCATGTATGGCTGTGTGTCCAGTAGATTGCTTCTACAGAACTGATGAAGGTGTAGTACTGCACGATAAAGATATTTGTATCGGTTGCGGCTACTGTTCATATGCATGCCCATTCGGCGCGCCACAGTTCCCAAGCGCTGGTACATTTGGCCTTCGCGGCAAGATGGACAAGTGCACATTCTGTGCAGGCGGACCTGAGAAGAACGGTACTCAAGCAGAGTTTGAAAAGTATGGACGTAACCGTCTATCAGAGGGCAAGTTACCAGCCTGTGCTGAAATGTGTTCTACCAAAGCCTTGATTGGTGGTGATGGCGATGTGGTTGCAGATATTTTCCGCAATCGTGTTGTTAAGCGTCAATCAAATGGTAAAGCAGCTGGTGCCAACGTATTTGGTTGGGGCACTGCTTACGGTAAACCACAACAAGCTCCAGGAAAAAAATCATGATTAAAAGAATTTCTTTAACTGCAGCTTTGATCGCAACAACATTCACACTTGGGGCATGTTCTGAACTGCCTCAAACTGTGGTTGCAGCAAAAAAAGGCGATGAAAAAGCCTATGTTGCCGCTGACAACAAGTATGTTGAAAAGGGTTGGACTTCGGGTGATCAAGTTAGCTGGGAGAAACAGCTAAAAACTCGAAGCCAAGGTCAAGACGATTACGTTAAAGCAAAGTAAGTCATTCGAGTAATTTAGGAGAAGGTATGAGAATTACAATAAGAAACTTACTCGCCAGCGTGGTACTTTCCGTAACAGCTTCAGTGGCATTTGCTCAGGGGGCGGCCCCTGCTGCAAAGCCACAAGTTGAGTCTGTGAACATCTTGGAAGTAAGTAAGGATGTTAAAGCTCAGCGCGAGGCTGGTGAAAATAAACCTGGTAGCAATGAACCAATTTGGAGAAATGCTAATTCTGATGTAGCGCACTCTGTGAACTTTCCAAATAAGGAAATGGGTGTATTGATTCAAAAATCAGGTCAACAATGGCGTCTTATCCGTAACGGTGTGATCACTGTTTGGGGCGGATGGTTATTGGTGATCGTGGCAGGCTTGATTACTACAGTGTTTGTGATCAAGGGTCAAATCAAGTTACATGAACCAAAGACTGGACGCTTGATGAAGCGTTTCACAAGTCTAGAGAGATTCTCTCACTGGTTGATGGCCTTCAGCTTTGTGGCATTGGCAATCACAGGGATCTTTATTCTGTGGGGCAAATATTTCTTGTTGCCAATCATGGGTGGAGCCGCTTATGGAACATTCCTGTTGGTTATGAAGAATATCCATAACTTCACTGGACCATTATTCACAGTCAGCACATTGCTTTTCTTTGTTCTATATGTAAAAGACAATCTACCTAATAAAGAAGATCTGACTTGGTTAGCTTCGTTTGGTGGCTTATTGTCTGGTAAGCACGTCCCATCTCATCGTTTTAATGCCGGTGAGAAGATTTGGTTCTGGGGTGGTGTAACAGTTCTTGGTTTACTTGTTTCAGCATCCGGCTGGGTTTTAGACATGATTGTTCCAATCCCTGGTATTGAGTACTGGCGAGGCACTATGCAGTTGGCGCACATTGTTCATGCCGTTGCTGCAATTATCATGACTGTCATGGCAATGGGTCATATCTATGTCGGTTCTATCGGTATGGAAGGTGCATTGCAAGGCATGAAGACAGGTTACGTTGACGAAGCTTGGGGCAAAGAGCACCATGAACTTTGGTATGACGACATCAAGTCTGGCAAAATAAAGTCATAGCTCAGGATCAAAGTAAGCATAAGAATCTTTTGCTTAAAACATCCGATCAGTAACTAAGTTATCTTAGTTACTGATTTTTCTTTTAAAGAGCACAAAGTGGTTAAATTATCCAAAGCCGTTGCACCCCTAGTCCATGAGGTAAAAGTAGTGGATGAGCAGGGTCGCGAGAAGCTAATTCATGTTCCTGGTGAGCGACCGCTCACTATCTATCTTGATAAAAAAGAATTAGTCACTCTGATGACTCTTGGCGGAGCGCCTGAGGCATTGATCTTGGGTTATTTACGCAATCAACGCTTGGTACCTTCCATTGATTACATTGAGAGTATTCAAGTGGATTGGGACACGGAATCAGCTGCTGTAACCACCAAGGGAAACACAGTTGATATCGAGGAAAAAACCAGCCGAAGGGTTGTAACAACTGGTTGCGGTCAAGGAACCATCTTTGGTGGAATCATGGACGATATCGATTCCATTCAATTAACAAGTAAAGCAGAAATAACAAAGCCAGCTATTTACGAAATAGTTGACCACATCAGAACCAGATCATCGATCTATAAACAAGCGGGCTCTGTGCATGCTTGTGCCGTGTTCAAAAATAATGGGCAAAGCGTTGAGTTATTGCATTTCATCGAAGACGTTGGTCGTCACAATGCGGTGGATTCAATTGCAGGACTGATGTGGCTTGATGAGCAGGCCGGCGAAGAATTGATTTTTTATACCACGGGCAGACTCACATCTGAGATGGTGATCAAGGGCGCTCAAATGGGCATACCATTTTTGTTGTCACGCTCAGGCGTTACAGCCATGGGTTTAGAGATGGCCAATAAAGTCAACATGACATTGTTTGGGCGCTGCAGTGGTCAGCATTATTTGATATACAGTGGCGTTAATCGAGTTAATACAAAGGAAGTAAATGTTCATACCGCGTGATGTGATTTCTGGTTTGGTGCTATCGGGCGGTCAAGGTCGTCGTATGGGCGGTTCCGATAAGGGCTTGCAGCCGTTCAAAGGCGCTCCCATGGCCATGCATACGATCATGCGCTTGGAGCCTCAGGTAGATGTTGTGAAAATTAATGCCAATCGCAATTTAGCTGCTTATGAATCACTGGGAGTTTCAGTTTTACCGGACGTGATTGGTGATTTTGCTGGTCCTTTAGCAGGATTTCAGGCGGGTTTAGAAAACTCTGATCACCCTTATTTGGTCACGGTGCCCTGTGATTCACCAAGATTCCCGATGGACTTGGTTGAAAAACTTTCTGAAGCTTTAATTATTCAAGATTTAGATTTGGTTTATGCGGCCACCATGGAAAATGGTGAGCTTAGAACCCACCCGGTATTTACTTTAATGAAGTCTTCCGTCACTGATTCTCTGCTGCCATTTTTATCTGGCGGCGGGCGTAAGATTGATAAGTGGTTTGAAGGAATGAAAACAAACTACGTGGTATTCGATGACGTTGATGCTTTTGTCAACGTGAACACTGTGGAAGAGCTGCGAGCGCTGCAGGGCTGATCTTTGAAACGTTTGATAGTACAGCTTTGGCGCACCAGCGTTGATCAGCCAAATCTTGCAATAACACCACTGTTAATGGCGACCACGGCAGCAGCGATGGATATTGATGTTGAAATTCATGTGATTGGTTCCAGCGTGGATTTATTCGTCAAAGCCAATCCCAAAAATCAGCAAATCCTTGCCCCATCCAACCGACCTTTATCTGCTTTTGTTGAGGATGCGATGCGAACAGGTGTGAAGGTCACGGTCTGCAGTACTGCCTTAAGAGATAGGCAGCTAGAACTTACAGACTTGGTCGATGGTGTGAGTGAGGTGATAGGCATGGTCACCATGATTGATCTTGCGACTGATTCAAACACCACAGTTTTGACCTATTAATTTAAAGCATGAAATAAAGAAATCCCACCGAGATATGTCAAAATAGAGCCTATGACTATTAAATCTGACCGCTGGATCCGCCAAATGTGCGAAGAGCACGATATGATTTCTCCATTTGAGCCTGGCCAAGTTCGCCAGTCTCCTGAGGGGCAAAAAATCGTGAGTTATGGCACATCAAGTTATGGCTATGACATTCGTTGTGCAAATGAATTTAAAATTTTTACCAATATCAACAGCACCATTGTTGACCCAAAGAATTTTGACGATAAATCCTTCGTTGATTTCAAAGGCGATGTTTGCATCATTCCTCCCAACTCATTTGCTTTGGCCCGCACGGTTGAGTATTTCAAGATACCAAGAAGTGTTTTGACTATTTGTTTGGGTAAGAGCACCTACGCTCGCTGCGGGATCATTGTGAACGTCACTCCTTTTGAGCCCGAGTGGGAAGGTTATGTGACCTTGGAGTTCTCTAATACGACGCCATTACCAGCCAAAATTTATGCTGGCGAAGGATGTGCCCAGGTCTTGTTCTTTGAGAGTGATGAGATTTGTGAAGTGTCTTACAAAGACCGTGGCGGCAAATACCAAGGCCAAGTGGGCGTTACCCTGCCAAAAACCTAAATAAGCCATTTAAGCCCATAAAGATCTGCGATGGCTTATTTAGTATGAGTAGTATCCAAAGCACCTAAATAGGTGCTTTTTTGATGGATTTTCCTGTTCATTCAAGGCTTGGGTGGCTAAACTGGCCTGGCAATAGTTCATTTTGTTGAAATAAATTCAGCGAACCATTGGTTTTATAGATATAGTCACGTTTTTAAGAAAAAACCCCCTGATTACAAGGGGATTGCTTGTAGGGGGTCGCTATGAAGTTTCGTTTTCCTGTGGTCATTATTGATGAGGATTTCCGTACTGAAAATATTTCAGGTTCGGGTGCGCGCGCCCTAGCTGAAGCGATTGAAAAAGAAGGCATGGAAGTTCTTGGCTTGACCAGTTACGGAGACTTAACTTCATTTGCTC
>JBFZCN010000052.1:0-6964 GCA_041307985.1 Burkholderiales bacterium | reverse complement strand
GAACAAAGGAATCAAATTAGCAAAAAAAGCTGCAATTGCAGGGCCTGCTGCCGTCACACCCAAACCCCAGCATCGATAAGCAATCAGAGATGGTGCAATTGCCACAAAGATCAGCAATGCAATGGTGGATGGCGTGAATTCAAAAACGACAGCATCAGCAGCCCATTCAAAACCTAAGAAAGCAGTTGACCAAAACACACCAAAAAGCACTTGCGCTAATAAGAATTCAGCCCAAGGCCATTGGCGTTCAGTGCTCTTACCCGGGCGGCTCAACATCCAACTATAAAAGCCCCACAGGATGGTGGCCAAGAGAATATACAAGTCACCCATCACGAGTTGAATATCTAGGATGCTGGATAAATCACCGCGCGTCAAAACAATCACAACACCTAACAATGAAATCAAGGCGCCCATCATTTGCTTGAACTGCGCTGCTTGTTGATAGAACATTGCGCCAATGATGATCATCCACATGGGCATGCTGCCACCAATCAAAGTCACATTGATGGGTGTTGATGTTTCTAAAGAAAGGTATAGCAAGGCGTTGTATGAACCAACGCCCAGTAAACCCAGCCACAGAAAACGAATCTTGTTTTGCCAAATGGGGCTGTCAGATTTGAGCAATCTCCAGCCAATAGGCAATAAGATCAGTCCAGCCAGTAGCCAACGCAAGGTATTGAGCATGATGGGGGAAATCTCCCCCACTGCCAAACGCCCCACAATGGCATTGCCCGCCCAAAGAATGGTGGGCAATACCAAGTAAAAGATAACGCGGGGCGTTAATGGGCTCATTCTTTGACTGTGACCATCGTCTGATGACTAAAGATGGCGATGCTAGCATGCCTGACTTCTAACTTAGCAGATTGCTCATTTTGCCGCTCTTAGGTATCCTCACCTTATTACCAGAAGGTCATCATGAACCAAGACGAACGCATCACCAACCTAGAAATCAAACTGAGCTTTTCTGAAGACTTGCTGGAAGAGTTAAATCAAACCGTGTTCAAGCAACAGCAACGCATTGAATTATTGGTGAAAGAAATACAAGCGCTGAAATTACAAATGGCGAGCAATATGCCCTCAGATGGCAACAGTCCTCGAGACGAAATACCGCCGCACTATTGATGTCTGATGAATAGTATTAACTAATCAAGACTTTTGAGCCAAACCTTCCATGGCCAAAACATAGCCCTGAATGCCAAAGCCGACCACAATTCCTGCAGCCACCGGTGAAATGTAGGAATGATGTCTGAACGCTTCACGAGCATGCACATTCGAGATGTGCACCTCAATCACAGGTAAACCACTCATCGCCGCAATCGCATCATGCAAAGCAACGGACGTATGTGTGTAAGCACCAGGATTAAAAACAATGCCCTGTACTTTGCCAGCGCGATGACCTAATCCAGCTTCTTGGATCTTATCGATCAGCGGACCTTCATGGTTACTTTGTAAAAACTCAACGTCAAAACCCAAACGTTTAGCCGTGTCTTTACAAAGAGTTTCCACATCAGCCAAAGTACTTGCGCCATACTTTTCTGGCTCACGTGTACCCAAGAGGTTCAAATTAGGGCCGTTAAGGACAATGATTTTTTTCATGATGATGGAAGTATAGCGCTGATAAATTGCTTATTCCAAGCACTTCTGGAGGATTTTTTTAAGTTTTTCTGGGTCTATTTCCAGCGCTCACAGCTCACTTCAATGGTGCCCTGATGGCTGCTGAGCATCAAATGGCCGTCTTGGATGGTGGCCTGTATTTGCATACTGCGTTCAGCCCAACGAGCTAACTCTTGAGAAATGTCTGAGGACACGCGATAAACCGATAACTTGTCCATGCGGGTCAGCTTGTTCTGAATAGCCTTCCACCAAACTTCAGCGGCATGATGGTAGGCATAGACCACGACCTTGTCTGATTTCGAGCAAGCACGGCTCAAAGGCTTCTCTTCTGGTTGACCAACTTCAACCCACAAACGGGTTTGCCCCGTGAAATCCTTTAGCCAAACATCAGGCTCATCAGGATCGGATAAGCCAGCCCCAAAGACCAGTTGACCATCCCCCTGGCAAAGATCATTCAAAAGATGGGCATTGAATGACAAAGCCAATAAACGCATCATCATGCGCTCATCCGTTTCGCTGGGATGTCTGGCCAAAGTTAAGCTGTGGTCGGCGTAATAGGCATGGTCAATATCAGCGACTGAGAGAGTGACTTTGAAGATGGTGGATTTAATGGCCATGAATGTGTCGGTTTTCTGTGCAATTTCACAGGAGTCTGCGAAAATACCATTATGAAGCAATCAAACACCCCTGAAGAGTATTTGGCTCCCGAAAAGCCAAGTAAATCTGAAATAAAGCGTCGTTTAGAGGCCAGACAGTATCTTGCTGAAGAAATCAGTCAGATGCCTGATAAGTGGAAACTTATGCCAATACCTGAACGTCTATTAGATGCTCTAAAACAAACGCCCAATGTGAGAACTCATGGTGGCATCAGACGTCATATTCAATACTTAGGCAAAATCATGGGTGCCTTGAGTGAAGCAGAAGTTGATGGCATCAAACAAGCCTTGATCAGTATTGTGGGCCCTAAAAAAGCCAGTAAGATGAAAATCTAAATTGTTGTCATTGATTGGAGACTTTTATGAAAATCACTAGTTCAAGCTTTCAAGATCAGTCAGTTATTCCAGGTCAGTTTGCGTTTGCGATCAAAGATCCAAGCACACACATCACCTTATCAAGTAATCAAAACCCTCACCTAGCTTGGTCAGACTTTCCTAAAGACACGCAATCCTTTGCATTGATTTGCCATGATCCCGATGTGCCAAGCAAGGGTGATGATGTGAATCAAGAAGGCAAAGTGGTGCCAGCCAGTTTGCCGCGCGTTGATTTTTATCATTGGGTTTTGGTGAATATCCCAGGTTCAGTACTGAGCATTGCTGCTGGCAGCCACTGCAACGGCATCACAGCCAAAGGTAAATCAGTAGAGCAAAGTCCAGTGGGCACGCCTGGTATCAATGACTACACTGCTTGGTTCAAAGGCGATGCTTCAATGGACGGTCTTTACTTTGGTTACGATGGCCCTTGCCCGCCATGGAATGATGCGATCAAACACCACTATGTTTTCACGGTCTATGCACTCAATACTGCCAAGGTTGCTTTAAAGGGTCCATTCACAGGCGCGGAAGCTTTGGCTGCGATCAAGCCTCACATCATCGCTCAAGCAAGCATCACGGGCATTTATAGCTTGAACCCAAGTGTCGCGATTTAATCAAATAGTCTTTAACTGAATTTTTAACTTATTACTCAGCCTCGGCCAATTCGGGTCGAGGCTGATTTTTTTCAGTTTGCATGGTGGCTAAAATTGCGACACCGCACAGCACCACCAACATCCCTATCACTTGAATGAAAGTGATTTTTTCACCCAAGAAAAACCAACCAAGAAATATCGTGGCAATTGGTCCCAGCATCCCAGCTTGAGCGGTCAAACTTGATCCAATTCGATTCACCGCAATCATCACCATCAGCATGGGCATGAAGGTACAAAACAGGGCATTGAAGAGACTCAACTGATAAACCTCAGGTACTTGTGTCCATAAATGAGTGGGGTTCAAGATCAATGCTTGAACAGTGCTGAAAAAAGTCGAGGAGGCACTGGCATAGGCAACCAAACGAATGCTTCCCACCCGCCCCACAATCTCGCCAGCGAATATCAAATAGACCGCATAAGAGATGGCACTCAAAAATACCAACATACCGCCCCAAGCAATCGATGGGCCCATGGTGTGAAGGTCATGTGAAAACACAATGATCACTCCTGCGTAAGCAAGAAGCAAAGCCAACCATTGCTGCTTGTGAATTTTCTTTTTCAGAAAGAGCATTGAGATCAACAAGACAATTGTCGGGTTGAGATAAAGAATGATTCTTTCCAATCCAACCGTGATGTATTGCAATCCCAAGAAGTCCAAATAGCTTGAAAGGTAATACCCCACGAAACCTAAAAAGATGATGCTCAAGATGTCTTGTTTAGCCATCGGTGATGGTTGATGCTGTCGTGACGACCACCACACAGCCACCCAGAAAAATGGCAAAGAAAAAAGCATTCTCAAAGACAACACGGTAGCCGAATCGACCCCATATTGATAACAAAGTTTGACCACGATTGCTTTGGCCGAGAACAAAATGGATCCTAATCCAGCGATGAGTAGCGAGCTGAGAAGAAAGGATCTTTGCATGTATAGAACTTTATAAGGACTTGATTGAGTGTGAAAGATTCAATGGCCAAACGCCTGATGAGAGACGTTCAATTACCATTGAGAAAAAGCCATAGTTTAAACGAGCAGAAAGTGCTTAAAAAGCCTAAAATACAGCCCGTGAACGCACCTTTCAATCCTTCTCTGATACCTAGCTCACCAAAATTAGATTCTTACCCCAAATACTGGGCTGAATGTTTTGGGACAGCTCCCTTCTTGCCGATGAGTCGGGAAGAGATGGACAAGCTTGGCTGGGATAGCTGCGACATCATCATTGTGACTGGGGATGCTTATGTTGATCACCCAAGTTTTGGCATGGCCATCATTGGTCGCCTGCTTGAGGCACAAGGCTTTCGAGTCGGCATCATTGCTCAACCAGATTGGCAATCCGCCGACCCTTTCAAGGTCTTAGGCCAACCCAATTTGTTTTATGGCGTCGCTGCTGGCAATATGGATTCGATGATCAATCGTTACACGGCTGATCGCAAAGTTCGCAGTGACGATGCCTACACAGCGGGTGGTATGGGTGGCAAGAGGCCTGATCGCTGTTCCTTGGTTTATGCCCAGCGCTGCCGTGAAGCCTACCCTGATACCCCTATAGTAATGGGGGGTATTGAAGCCTCATTGCGCCGTATTGCGCACTACGACTATTGGCAAGATAAGGTACGTCGCTCTATTTTGATTGATGCAAAAGCTGATATTTTGCTTTACGGCAATGCTGAAAGAGCCGTGGTTGAAATTGCTCATCGCTTGGCCAAGGGTGAAAAGATCGCTGACATCAATGACATTCGTGCCACGGCTTTTGTTAGACGTCACTCTGCCCCAGGTTACACAGAAATTGATTCAAGCACGGTTGATGTGCCTGGCGTGATTGACGCTCCGCTCAATCCTTATCTAACACCGGATGAGCAAGCCAAAGAACAAGGCACCAGTTGTAAAAAGACCGATGGCACCCTTGAAAAAGAACCAGCGGTTCAAGCCATCACCGTTGTGCCCACTGCTAGAAAACGTCTAGAGCGTGACACAACCGTGATTCGTCTTCCTAGTTATGAAGCTGTGAAGCGCGATCCAGTACTTTACGCACATGCCAGTCGCGTGCTTCATTTAGAAACCAATCCAGGCAATGCCCGCGCATTGGTGCAACAACATGGTGAAGGCGCTTCTGTCAGAGATGTTTGGTTGAATGCTCCTGCTGTGCCACTGACCACCGAAGAGATGGATTCAGTTTTTGATTTACCTTATGCCAGAGCGCCACACCCATCGTATGGCGATGCAAAGATACCAGCGTGGGACATGATTCGTTTTTCTGTCAACATCATGCGCGGCTGTTTTGGTGGTTGCACATTCTGTTCAATCACAGAGCACGAAGGTCGAATCATTCAGAACCGCTCTTCTGAGTCAATCATCAAAGAAATTGAAGATATTCGCGATAAGGTCCCTGGCTTCACAGGCATCATTTCTGACTTGGGCGGTCCAACTGCGAATATGTACCGCATCGCTTGTAAATCAAAAGAGATTGAGGCTCACTGTCGCAAGCCGTCTTGTGTTTACCCAGACATTTGCCCAAACCTTAATACGGACCACACCCCGCTGATTCAGTTGTACCGTCGTGCGCGAGCCTTACCTGGCATCAAGAAGATTTTGATTGGTTCAGGTGTGCGCTATGACCTCGCGGTGAAAGCGCCTGCTTATATCAAAGAACTCGTGGCTCATCACGTGGGTGGCTATCTAAAGATTGCTCCCGAGCACACCGAGCAAGGTCCTTTATCAAAAATGATGAAGCCTGGCATGGGCGCTTACGATAAGTTCAAAGAGTTATTTGATAAATACTCCAAAGAAGCAGGTAAAGAACAGTATTTGATTCCTTACTTTATTGCAGCCCATCCGGGTACCAGCGATGAAGACATGATGCATTTGGCGATTTGGTTGAAGAAGAATGGTTTTAGAGCCGATCAAGTTCAAACCTTCTATCCTTCTCCGATGGCAACAGCCACAGCGATGTATCACACCAACAAAAATCCATTGCGCAAAGTCACGCGTGACAGTGAGACAGTGGATATTGTCAGAGGTGAAAAACGTCGTCGTTTACACAAAGCATTTTTGCGTTACCACGATGCCAATAACTGGCCCCTACTAAGAGAAGCTCTGAAAAAAATGGGCCGCGCTGATTTGATTGGTAATGGTAAGCACCATTTGATTCCAAACTATCAGCCAACGACTGATGGAAGTTATCAGAGCCCACGTCGTAAGAACTCTTCCATGGGTTTAGTTGGCGGTAAACCGTTTGGTAGACCCTCCGCTTCTGCTGAGGCTCACAATCCAAGAGATTTTTCTGTTCCTCAAAAACCTGGTCGCGGCAAGATCATGACGCAACACACTGGTTTGCCTCCCCGTGCAACTGGGGTTAAGACTGGGGCAAAAACAACAGACAGCACGCCAGGCCGTCCAAGCTCAGTCAGAGGCTTAAGCACTGGCTCAAAGCCTGCTGTAAGAGCGCCAATCAATAAAAAGAAGTGATCACACTACTTTGAACTGAAGTTCAAAGATCAATATTTTGAGTATCTGTCAGGTGTCGAGCCGAGCGGGCAGCAAATAAAAATATTGCCAAAGCATATAAAAAAATAATCCCAAGCGATATATAAAAATAAGTATTTTTATCCATTTTTTTGTCCTTTTAGTAGATAAACACCCAACAGGAAAAGTCCCGTTGATAAAGTTAATAA
>JBFZCN010000051.1:0-3085 GCA_041307985.1 Burkholderiales bacterium | reverse complement strand
TAGCAGCATTCACCAATTCTTGTAAGTTCTCTACTCGATCTTGCCCTTCACGCTCCATCAAATAATGCTGAATCAAACCACTGTGCTGAATCACGTAATCAACTGTCTCGGGTAAGGTGTTGTGACGTGTGGCATCACGCATATGATCAATCAAACGCACAAATGCTGAAATAGATGTTCCAGCTTTACCTTCAAGATAAGGGGCTGCAGCATAAAAAGAGCAATTATTTAATTTGGCACTATCTTGTAAAGCTTCAATGCTTTTAGCTCCAATGCCTCGGGTTGGAAAATTAACCACTCGCGCAAAGGAAGTGTCGTCATTGGGGTTCTCTAGCAAACGCAAATAGGCCAAGGCATGCTTGATCTCAGCTCGTTCGAAGAATCGCAAACCACCATAAACACGATAAGGAATGCCCGCAGAAAATAAACCGTGTTCGATGATGCGTGACTGAGCATTGCTGCGATACAAGATGGCGATCTCAGTGCGCATGCTGCCTGTATTGATCAAGCTCTTGATTTCATCAACCATCCATGCAGCTTCAGTTCCATCGGTGGCGGCCTCATAAACTCTCACGGGCTCACCATGACCTGCATCGGTTCTGAGGTTTTTACCCAAACGCTCTGTGTTGTTGGCAATCAAATGATTGGCAGCATCCAGAATGTGTCCGTAGGAGCGATAGTTTTGTTCAAGCTTCACCAAGTATGGCTTGAAGTGGCGCTCGAATAATTTCATGTTCTCAACATCAGCACCCCTGAAGGCATAAATACTTTGATCGTCATCGCCCACGGCAAATACAGAGCATGGGTTTGATGTGCCGTGGCCTGACAATAACTTGAGCCATGCGTATTGCAAAGCATTGGTGTCTTGAAACTCGTCGACCAAGATATGACGGAATCTCTCTTGATAATGCTCACGAATAGCTTGGTGATGCTTCAAGAGCTCATAACTGCGAAGCAGTAATTCTGCAAAATCAACCACGCCCTCACGCTGACATTGCTCTTCATAGGCCTGATAAAGCTCAACCATGGTGTTTTGAAAAGAATCTCCACGATCCATGTCTTTAGCGCGCACCCCTTTTTCTTTGGCATGGGCAATAAAGTATTGAAGTTGCTTCGGTGGATACTTCTCATCATCAATTTTGAGTGACTTTAAAAGCCTCTTGATGGCAGACAATTGATCTTGGGTATCCAAAATCTGAAATGTGGATGGCAAGCCGGCATCTTTGTGATGGGCTCTCAATAAACGATTACAGAGGCCGTGGAAGGTGCCAACCCACATACCCCTGGTATTGATCGGCATCATGGCAGAAAGGCGCGTCAACATCTGTTTGGCGGCCTTATTTGTGAAGGTCACAGCCAAAACACCTACTGGCGATGCTTGGCCTGTCTGAATCAACCAAGCAATTCTGGTGGTCAATACCTTGGTTTTACCGCTACCAGCTCCAGCTAAAATCATGGCTGATTGACTGTTACCTGCCTCATTAACAGGCGGTAAAGTCACGGCCTCAAGCTGTTCTGGATTTAAATTATTAAGAATATTCGTCACATGCGCCTTTACGTTCAACAAAAAATTATAATTCGGGCTTATGTCTAAAAATCTTTCTGACCTCGCTAAATCTTTCGAACCCTCCCAAATCGAGGCCCAATGGGGTCCTGAATGGGAAAAAAGGGGTATTGCCACTGCCACGCTGGACGATAAAAAGGATAGTTTCTGCATCCAATTGCCGCCACCGAACGTCACCGGCACCCTTCACATGGGTCATGCCTTCAACCAAACCATCATGGATGGCTTGGCAAGACATGCTCGCATGCAGGGTAAAAACACCCTCTGGGTACCAGGCACTGACCACGCAGGCATTGCGACGCAAATTGTGGTGGAAAGACAATTAGACGCCCAAAAGGTTTCAAGACATGACTTAGGTCGTGAAAAATTCTTAGAAAAAGTTTGGGCATGGAAAGAACAATCTGGCTCCACCATCACCAATCAAATCAGACGCCTGGGCGCTTCGATTGATTGGAGCCGTGAATACTTCACGATGGACGATAAGATGTCTCAAGCGGTGGTTGAAGTATTTGTCAGCCTATACGAACAAGGTTTGATCTATCGCGGCAAACGTTTGGTGAACTGGGACCCTGTTTTAGGCACCGCAGTTTCTGACTTAGAAGTTGAGAGCGAAGAAGAACAAGGCTCGATGTGGCACATTCGCTATCCACTATCGAATGGTCAAGGACATCTTACAGTTGCCACCACTCGTCCAGAAACCATGTTGGGCGACGTAGCGGTGATGATTCATCCAGAGGATGAGCGCTACAAGCATTTGATTGGTCAAACAGTTAATTTACCCCTATCAGACAGACAGATTCCAATCATTGCTGATGATTATGTTGATAAAGAATTTGGTACTGGGGTTGTTAAAGTAACTCCAGCTCACGACTTCAATGACTACGCCGTTGGTTTGCGTCATCAATTAGAGATGATCAATATTTTGACCTTGGACGCTAAGATCAATGAACACGCACCTAAAAAATATCAGGGTCTTGATCGCTTTGAGGCGCGCAAGTTGATTGTTGCGGATCTTGAAGGTTTGGGTTTGCTGGAAAAAGTTCAACCTCATACCTTGATGGTGCCTCGTGGCGATCGCACCAAGTCTGTGATTGAACCGATGCTCACCGATCAGTGGTTTGTGGCGATGTCTAAACCGACTGAGCACAATCTGTATCGACCAGGTAAATCAATTGCCGAGGCAGCGCTTGATGCAGTCAAGTGTGGTGATGTGAAATTTGTTCCTGAGAACTGGACCACCACTTATAACCAGTGGTTAGAAGGTATTCAAGATTGGTGTATTTCACGTCAACTCTGGTGGGGTCATCAAATCCCAGCCTGGTATCAAGAAGACGGCAAAATCGTTGTGGCACGCACAGAAGCAGAGGCCACGGCAAAAGCAAAAGCCAATGGTTACACAGGCGCTTTGCGCCGCGATGAAGATGTTTTGGATACATGGTTCAGCTCTGCCTTAGTGCCATTTTCATCGTTGGGTTGGCCAAATAAAACGCCAGAACTAGCTCATTTTTTACCTTCATCAGC
>JBFZCN010000050.1:0-5915 GCA_041307985.1 Burkholderiales bacterium | reverse complement strand
CACCAAGTGGGGCGGTGACCACACTGGCCAACGCAATACAAACAAGCGCTGGCACATAGATGTAACCAATTGAGCCACTAGGAAGGTTCGGATTGCCATGGCCACTGATGATGTACGCAATTGCGCTGGCCAATGCAATTGGAAATCCTAGTGCAGCAGAGGTAGCAACGGCGTTATGCATCGCGACGTTGCACCAGGTCATGAAGGGCACTGATATGAAGCCGCCGCCAGCACCAACTAGGCTAGATAAAAACCCAATGAAACTACCAGCGCCAAACATGCCCACTTTGCCGGGCAGTGTGCGACTTGGCTTGGGTTTTTTATTGGCCAGCATTTGGTAGCCTGAAAAACCAACAAAGAAAGCAAAGATCAAAGAGAGCCAAGATGTTTTAAGTAGAGCAAATAATTTGCCGCCACCTAAAAGAGCGCCGATCAAGATGCCTGGCACCAAGAGAATGACGATGTCCCAGCGCACGGCACCACGCTGATGATGGGCTCTCACAGAAGATAAGGAGGTAAAGATGATGGTGGCCATTGATGTGGCAATCGCTATATGAACCACCACCTCAAGCGGAAAGCCATAGAGTGTGAACAAGAAGGTCAGGAAGGGCACCATGATCATGCCACCACCTATCCCCAATAAACCAGCTGCAAAGCCTGTGAAACCCCCAAGAACTGCTAGTGCACCGATTTGAACAAGGGTCATTGATGATTCTTTATTTGAATTTATAAAACTGTTGATTGAGATAAGCCACCAAATCGGCTTCATCCTCTGGGAATAAATCTAAGCGCAATTCTGTGTTGCACATGCTCACCATGAACTTGAGACGGGCAGGGTCTTGCACTTTACGATCAGCCCTCGTGTAGATGATGTCACCATTACCAAGACCTGATTTTTGAGCATGGCATTGGTAGCATTTGGCTTGATGAAGGGTTTTGCCATTATTCACATCCGCAGCAAATGTTGGTGATGCAATAGCTGTCAAGGCAACTGTCAAACTTAATGTGGCGATAGATTTTTTAAGCATGGCAAGCTCCAGTTAAGTACAAAATAGATTCCCCACCTTGGCCGCTAGGCCGTCATCCTGAACCCAGTAGGTTCAAGGTGGCATGGCAATAGTGTTTCGGGTACATCAAGTCTTTCAGGGAGAGTATGACCCAAAGGCTGACTCTATGATTAACGAGACGCTCGCGCCCACACTATATGGCCCACGCCTGATGCTTGCGCATCGGTTCAAGGAACTATTGGCCTTGGCGCACCAGGTAGGGAAAGCATTTTCAGCGCAGAATCAACCGATGCTTCAATTTGATCAACTTTGCCTTGCAGGGCAACCATTTGATCAAGGCTTGCACCAGGATTTTCTGTGTTGCTGAGATTCATTTTGGCGGCTTGAAGGTCGCCCGCTAATTTGATAGCAGTCATGATGGCGGCACGTTCAATGCTGCGGTTGCCAGCTGATAAAGCTGCCTCTAGTTGTTCGTCGACAATCGCAGCAGCAGCTCTTAAGCTGGTTTCATGTTCTGGCGTTGTAGAAAACGCAAACTTTTGACCTGCCAATGTGAGTTCAATGCGGTGTTGGCTCATTGCATATCCTTAGGATGGACAGAGAGTAAGTCTAATTGGCCGGTATCAGCTTGGCTTGGTAGTTTTTCCAAGATTTGTTGGATGCGTGTTTGAGCATCTTCAATCTTGGTCTCAAGGGCCAAGCGTTCTTTATGGGATTGCTCCACAGCTTCTAGCAAAGCCTTGGTTTTACCCTCCAGGCGTTCTAGACTGTCTTGCAAACGGCTATATGAATTGTTTGTAAGTTCTGACATAGGCATATTGTATATACTACTCTCGTTCTTAGGTGCTCTTGGTAGACAACAATCTACCAAAGTTAAACGGGAAACAGGGGTCTTATTAGTCTAAAACTAAAGGATAACCTGTGCTGCCCCCGCAACGGTAAGTGAACGCACGCAAGTGCCGGCTCAATCGATATACCACTGGCTTAGGCTGGGAAGGTCATTGAGTTAGTTTCATGAGCCCGGATACCGGCCTGGAATGGTTAATTGAGTTACGGGGACGTTACTCGGTTATGAAGGTTCCGTGCTTGCGGGGGAACAAGCCAGCGACCATTGTTTTTTGAAAGCTCATCCTATGTTTTTTAGACCAACCAAGGTTGCGCTTGCCTGCGCAGGTATTTTTGCAACCATCTCAACAGCGCATGCGCAAATAGATTCAGAATTGAATCCTGTGGTTATATCGGCCACTCGTTCCGCTCAGAATATGAGTGAAGTTTTGTCATCAGTTTCAGTCATTACCAGAGCGGATATTGAGAAAACTCAATCCCAAGATATCGTAAACATCTTAAACACCCAACCAGGCTTGGAAATTAATAGAACTGGTGCCGTGGGTAGTGCTACATCGATCTATTTGCGTGGCGGCAATAGCAATCAAACACTCATGCTTTTAGATGGTGTGCCATTTTCAGGAGAGGCGGCATCAGGAGCCATTTCATCAATTGAGATGATTCCGGTTTCACAAATTGAAAGAATTGAAATACTGCGCGGTAATGCATCGGCTGTTTATGGTTCTGGTGCGGTGGGTGGTGTGATAAATATTGTGACTAAGCAAGGCGATGGAAAGCCTAGACCAGAGGCTTCGATTTCGTATGGATCAAATAATTCTAGAAATGCTTATTTAGGTTACGCAGGCGAGGTAGGTAATACCAAATTTTCAATTTCGGGAAATAGTCAGTTAACGGATGGTTTTAACAGCATCAATCCCAATTCTTTCCAAGATGTTAATCAGTCGCCCAATGGCTTTAGAAGCCAATCGTACAGATTATCAGTTATTCAAAACTTGGGGCAGGGGCTGACGTTTGGGATTAGTTCTTTGGCCAATGATTCATGGACGTCACTTGATGGAACTTCATCGCCAATAGATGCAGACTATTCGAATAGGCAGTTAAAAGCTAATTCAGCTTATGTGAAATATGCAGTCAATGATCGCTGGTTAAGTCAGCTTACTTATTCTGAGTCTGATAACAAGGGGCAGACTTACTATAACCAGTACACCCCATATGATACGAACTGGAATTATGTTGGGACTCTTAGACCAAGTTTTTCGAATAGTGACAGTAAGGACTCTCACAAAAAAATTTCTTGGCTAAATAACTATGATGTTAATTCCAGCAATAAGCTAATCTTTAGCTATGATCAACAGAGATTGCTGGGGCAAAGTCGAGTGTCTTGGGCTGGTTCAGTTAACACGGTTAGAGATATATCTAGTGTGTATGCCGGACACACGGGCTCCTATGGTGCACTCACTACTCAAGTGAATTTGCGTAATGATGATATTCAAGATGGTGAGTCAAAGACCACCTGGTTAGCTGGTTTGGGTTATACCTTAGATCGGAACTGGAAAATAACTTCCACCTACTCTACCGCTTTCAATGCTCCAACGGGAGGGCAGTTAGCAGATATATCTCAGGGCGGTAATGTAAATTTAAAGCCAGAGAAAAGTAAGTCATTCGAATCTGGCTTCCAGTACCAAAATATTAATAATCTAGCGAAGCTGGTTTATTTCAAAGTCGACTATCAGGATTTGATTGTTCCGGGTACTGTTAACGTGTCACCTTGCCCATTCTCTTATTGCGGTAAATATTTAGTTAATACCTCTAGTGCAAGCAACGATGGCCTGGAGTTGTCATGGAGATCTAATTTGCCGCTGGGCACATTGAGACTTTCTTACACTCGCCAGAATCCGCAAAATGATGTTACTGGAGCTATGTTGCTAAATCGCGCCAAGGAATTTGGTGCTGTAGAGTACTCGTATCCTATAGGTGCTTTAGAAGTTGGCGGAAAGTTAGTTGCCTCTGGTTACAGATATACACCTGACGCATACAGTGGAGCAACTACAAAAACAGGTGGTTATAGTACTTATAGTGCCTATATGGCTTATCGTTATGACAAGGAATGGACAGCAAGGTTCTCGGCGGAGAATTTAACCGACAAAGAGTACTATCAAATTCATGGATATAACGCTGCGCCACAAATGTTCTTCTTGGGTCTTCGTTACCAACCAAAGTAATTAAATGACCTCATCCAAAACCACTCTTTTTATTTTGCTCGTGATTGCATCGCTGGCAGCGGTGGCTTTGGCTCTTTCTATTGGCAGTGTCTCTAATGCAGATGCTGCCATCATTTACCAATTGCGCTTACCCAGGGTGTTGGCAGCATTTGCCGTGGGTGGCTTATTGGCAATGTCTGGCAGCCTTTTGCAGGTCTTGACTCGCAATCCATTGGCTGAGCCATCTGTCTTGGGTGTTTCTGGTGGGGCCTCAGTAGGTGCATTGGCTGTCTTGCTGATGGGTGGCGCTGGAACTATTTGGGTTGCTGGTGGCGCTTGGGTAGGAGCAATTGTTGTGATGCTCTTATTGTGGTTGCTGGTCGGTGGTTACTCTGCCCATCCATCACGGATGTTGTTGGCGGGTGTGATGATTGCCACCGCTTGTGGCGCTATCAGCACTCTCATGATCACATTCGCTTCTAATGTGGCCATGCCTGGCATGATTCATTGGTTGATGGGTGATTTGGATTCAGTCATCAGTCTTGAAGCTGTGGGTGCCATATTGGGTGTCTGGGTATCTGTATTGATTTTGGTGTGGAGACTCTCGCCAAAAATCCATTTACTTCAATTGGGTACTGACAAGGCTTTGACTTTGGGCGTTGATGTGTCTTACGTTCAATGGATGATGGTGTTGCTATCTGCTTTAGCCGCAGCCGCAGCTGTGTCAATCGCAGGATCGATCGGATTTGTTGGATTGTTGGTGCCCCATCTTTTAAGGGCGGTGATTGTTAAAAAACACGGCCCTGACCAAAAGTTCTTATTACCTGCCTCTGCATTACTGGGTGGCACTTTTTTAGTCTTGGCTGACATGTTTGCCAGAACCATCATTGCCCCATCTCAGTTACCGGTTGGCATCATCACCGCACTAATTGGGGTACCGAGTTTCTTGTGGATCTTGTCTCGTTTTAGGCATTGGAATACATGATGACCACTCATTCTGTTGAAGATGCCAACATCGTCCTAGAAACAAAACATTTGGATGTTGATGTTCCAGGGCGAAGCTTGATCAAAGATTTGAATTGGCAAGTGAAGAAAGGTGAGCGGTGGTGTTTGATCGGTCGCAATGGCGCTGGAAAATCAACTTTGCTGAGAATCATTGCAGGCGTTCAAGCTAATGATTCTGCAGGTCAAATCAATTGGTTGGGTCAGGCTCTACTCGGTTATAAGGCAGAAGAGCTTGCAAAGATTCGGTCTTATGCAGAACAGTTTCCGTTGGGTGGTGTGGGCCTAAGAGCCATTGATATGGTCTTGGCAGCCCAATGGCCATGGCATCTTGATCCTGCAGATGAGATTGAACAAGCGCAAGTTGCTTTACGCGCCTGCGACGTAGCTCATCTGGAGCACGCCCAGTGGCAAACCCTTTCAGGGGGAGAGCGTCAAAGAGTTTCTTTGGCAGCGTGTTTTGCACAAAATACCCAAGCCATTCTTTTGGATGAGCCAAGCTCTCATTTAGACATCGGTCATCAAGTTGCTTTACTCAATACCCTGGTTCAACAAAGCAATACCCGTGAGCAAGCCATCATTGCTAGCATGCATGAGATTGGTTTGATTCATCGGGGCTTCACTCATGCACTCTTGCTTATGAATGATGGTTCTTATTTGGCTGGGTCTTTATCTGAAGTGATTAATCCAATTAATTTGGAAAAATCATTGGGTCACCCAATTGCAACAGCTCAGACAGTCGAGGGCCAAGTCGTTTACGTGCCAGCTTAATGACTAGGTTAATTGCTTATTTAATAACTTAGCGAAGTTGATTGATTTCAGCGCAGATTTTTTGGGCGCCTTGCATGATCCGAGGCGA
>JBFZCN010000049.1:0-4316 GCA_041307985.1 Burkholderiales bacterium | reverse complement strand
TTGACCCATTTTGTGGTCAGAGAAGATGCCCAACAACTGTTTGGCTTCGCAACAGACTCTGAAAGAGAAGCGTTCAGAGCGCTGATCAAGATCAGTGGCGTGGGTGCAAGAACAGCTCTTTCATTGCTCTCGGGTATGAGCGTTGAAGAACTCTCTCAAGCAATCACATTACAAGAGTCAGGTCGCTTAACCAAAGTACCAGGTATTGGTAAAAAAACTGCTGAGCGCCTGCTTTTAGAGCTCAAAGGTAAATTTGGTGCAGATATTGGCTTAACAGGCCAGGCACCACAAATTGATAGTCAGCTTGAGATTTTGCAAGCTTTGACCTCGCTGGGTTATTCCGATAAAGAAGCTCAGCTTGCCCTCAAGCAAGTCAGCCCAGGCAGCTCTGTATCAGATGGCATCAGATTGGCACTCAAAGCCTTATCTAAAGCTTAAACAAAGCAGTCAAACAGATCACGCAGGCAAAGTAGAAATAGTTATAAACTCTGTTCATGGCAATTAAAACTGACGACATCATCCCATCCTTTGATCCTCAAGAAGAGCGACTGGTCACAGCCGCTGCCAGTACTGATGACAATGTTCTGGAGCGTGCCTTACGCCCAAAACAACTTGAAGAATATGTTGGCCAGAAAAAAGCTCGAGAACAACTAGAAATCTTTATCTCTGCGGCAAAGCAACGCCAAGAAGCGCTTGATCACGTCCTACTATTTGGTCCACCAGGCCTTGGTAAGACAACCCTTGCGCACATCATTGCTCGCGAGATGGGTGTTAATTTGCGTCAAACCAGCGGTCCTGTTTTGGATCGCCCAGGTGATTTAGCTGCACTACTGACCAACCTAGAAACCAATGACGTTTTATTCATTGACGAGATTCATCGACTATCCCCAGTGGTAGAAGAAATCTTGTACCCAGCTTTGGAAGATTACGCGATTGACATCATGATTGGTGATGGTCCGGCTGCTAGAAGCGTCAAACTTGATTTAAAACCCTTCACGCTCATTGGTGCAACCACACGTGCAGGCATGCTAACCAATCCACTGCGAGATCGCTTTGGCATTGTGGCGCGCTTAGAGTTTTACTCCATTGAAGAATTATCGATGATTGTTAAGCGCTCGGCCAATCTTTTGAATGCTGGCTTAGATGATGGTGGCGCCTTGGAGATTGCTAAACGCTCCAGAGGCACGCCTAGAATTGCCAATCGCCTGTTGCGCCGTGTCAGAGACTACGCAGAAGTCAAAGCGGATGGAAAAATTTCACAAAGCATTGCTGATGCGGCTTTATCGATGCTGGATGTTGATGCTGTTGGCTTTGATGTGATGGACAGAAAACTTCTTGAGGCCATTGTGCATAAATTTGATGGTGGACCGGTGGGTGTTGATAACTTGGCTTCAGCCATCAGCGAAGAAAGAGAAACCATTGAAGATGTGATTGAGCCTTACTTGATACAGCAAGGTTTTTTACAAAGAACTCCACGAGGCAGAGTGGCCACACCGCTGGCCTATGCTCACCTTGGGCTTCCGTCGACCTCATCCAAAGATTTACTGGGCTGACCCTGAACGTCTGTCAGGTGATTCACATCACCCCAATGTACTAAATCAAACTGCCCATCCTGATAAGTCAGGGTGTTCAAACTGGCATTCAATATTTCAAAATCTCTGGCCTCATCCAAAGCTACTTTTCTAGCAGCGCGGTTCAAGCAATCCAACACGCCGCCGTGCGCAACAATCGCAATTTCTTGTCCCGCATATTTTTTGGCCCATGAAGCAATGGCTGTCACCACTCGGCCATTGAACTGCACCAAGCTCTCACCATTTTCTGGCTGAAAGTGGATGTCTCTCTTTTTCCAAGCTTGATGATGTTCGGGATGATGGTCGGCAATTTCTTGATGGCTTAAACCTTGCATCACGCCATAGTGTCTTTCTCTTAAAGCTGAATCTAAGCTGAGCTCTAATTGGTGGTGAATAGCAATTGGTTTAGCCGTATCAATGGCGCGACTTAAATCACTAGAAATAATCGCTGAAATCTTTTTATTAATCAGGCTTTTTGCAAGACGCAGAGCCTGCTGGTGACCGATGTCATTCAAGCCAATATCTATATGGCCTTGCAAGCGCTTCTCGCGATTCCACATGGTTTCGCCATGGCGAATTAAATAAATAACAGTCATCGATTACGACAAGGTTATCTTTGCAAATTTACGCTTACCAACTTGCACCACAAATGTTCCGGCCTCTACTTTTAGAGCTTTGTCAGAAACAGTGGCACCGTCGATCTTTACCCCGCCTTGCTCAACGTTGCGCATGGCTTCAGATGTACTAGGGGCCAAATTGGCTTGCTTGAGTAACTGACCAATGCCAATAGGCGCCCCCGTCAAACTGACCTCAGGAATATCGTCTGGCACCCCGCCTTTGGCGCGATGATTGAAATCTTCTAATGCTTTATCAGCAGCACTGGCATCATGAAAACGTGTCACGATTTCTTGAGCTAAGGCCACTTTGAAGTCACGTGGATTTCTGCCAGAAAGAACTTCCTCCTTCATTTTGGCAATCTCAGCAAGCGGCTTAAAGGAAAGCAGTGTGAAATAACTCCACATCAACTCATCAGAAATACTCATCAACTTACCAAACATCTCACTTGGTGCTTCGCTGATTCCGATGTAGTTATTCTTAGACTTACTCATCTTATCAACGCCGTCTGTACCAACCAACAAAGGCATCGTCAAAATACATTGAGCCTCTTGGCCATATTCTTTTTGGAGCTCACGACCAACCAGTAAATTAAATTTCTGATCGGTGCCACCTAACTCCAAATCACTTTTCAGAGCAACAGAATCGTAACCTTGCATCAAAGGATATAAAAATTCATGCACAGAAATTGGTATGCCGCCTTTGTAACGCTTGGTGAAATCATCTCGCTCCAACATGCGCGCAACGGTGTACTTAGCAGCCAACTGAATCATGCCTCTGGCGCCCAATGGATCACTCCATTCGCTGTTGTATCTCACCTCAGTTTTGCTTGGGTCTAAAACCAGGCTGGCTTGTTTGTAGTAAGTTTGAGCATTGACGGCAATCTCCTCCTTGGTCAAAGGAGGACGTGTGGCATTTCTGCCAGATGGGTCACCAATCATGCTGGTGAAGTCGCCAATCAAAAAAATGACGGTATGGCCCAAATCTTGTAATTGACGCATTTTGTTCAAAACAACGGTGTGGCCCAAATGAATGTCAGGGGCCGTAGGATCTAAGCCTAATTTGATCCTTAAAGGGGTCTTGGTGGCTTCGCTGCGGGCCAACTTAGCCAACCACTCCGCCTCAACCAATAATTCATCACAGCCACGTTTTGAGACCTCCATGGCCTCCAAAACACGGTCAGTGATTGGATATTTAACTTGTTCTGTTTTATTCTCGTTAGCTAAAGACATGATCTATCGGTTACATTAATTTCTTAGAGCATCATTGTCGCATCACTTAAGAGTCAACCCTATGAAGAATTACTATATTGGCATTATGTCCGGAACCAGCATGGATGGCATTGATGCTGTTTTAGCAGAAATTTCCGACGACGGGCAGACCGCTGTTTTATGCCACAAAGATGTGCCTTTTGAGAAAAACCTCAAAAATACCTATTTTGATCTTCAGGCCGCCAGTGATAACGAACTTCATAAGGAAGCCCTGGCCGCCAACCATTTGGCCCAACATTATCACTTGGCCTGCACAGCCATCCTTCAGGAAGTAAAGCTTCAGCCATCCGATATAAGGGCCATTGGCGCCCATGGCCAAACCATTCGCCACCAACCTCAAGCACACGATGGCATTGGTTACACCAAACAATCCCTCAACCCTGCCTTACTAGCAGAGCTGACTGGTATTGATGTGATCGCTGATTTTCGTAGTCGAGACATTGCAGCGGGTGGTCAAGGCGCCCCCTTGGTACCAGCTTTTCATGCGGCACAGTTTGGGTGCAAGGAAGATTTAGCCATTTTGAATATTGGCGGAATTGCAAACCTGAGCCTCATACCCGCAAACTCCCCAGAAAAAATGATTGGCTTTGATTGTGGTCCAGGTAATGTTCTGATGGACCACTGGGTCAAACAATCCCTTGGCCAATCTTTTGATGATGATGGTCAATGGGCTGCCAAAGGACAAGTGATTCAAAAGCTTTTGAGCAGCATGCTCAGTGATGATTACTTTAAAAAAGCGCCGCCAAAAAGTACCGGTAGAGATTTATTCAACCCAGTATGGCTCACGCATCATTTAACGATCAATGACTGCCTCAATCAAAAACCTGAAGATATTCAGGCGACCTTGTTAGCACTCACC
>JBFZCN010000048.1:0-4527 GCA_041307985.1 Burkholderiales bacterium | reverse complement strand
ATTGAGCAAAAACCACAGTGATAAAAGGATCTGAACAGTCATGAACCTTCACTTCACTGTCGTTGATATAGCCTTTTTTGCCGTGCTGGCCATCTCTGCACTCTTGGGCATTTGGCGTGGCTTGATCAGAGAAGTTTTTGCTCTGATTGCTTGGGTAGCATCCACATGGGTGGCTTATCACTATTCGACTTGGTTATCCAAAGAGTGGTTGAGTGGCGTGCCAGGTGGCGAGATGACTCAGCTGGCGCTGGGCTTTGTGATTTTGTTCATTGTGACGATGATCATTTGTGCATTGATCGGGCGTTTTTTGGCAAAAATCATGCAGCAAGCTGGTTTGAGTCCGATGGATCGTTTTTTAGGCTTTGCTTTTGGGCTCTTAAGAGGTTTATTGGTCATCGTGGTGTTGAGCAGTCTCTTGTCATTGACTGGGGCAACTCAAACAAGCGAATGGCGTAAAGCTTGGACATTGCCAGCAATTGAATTACTCACGGGCTTGGCTCAAGCTTGGTTACCAGATGAATGGGCTGCTCAGGTGTCTGGGCAGTTAAAGAAGTAGTTTTAAAAGATAGAGGTCTTTATGTGTGGAATTGTCGGGGCAGTTGGCAATAGTCCAGTGAATCAGTTGCTCTATGACGCATTGTTGCTTTTACAACATCGTGGTCAAGATGCTGCTGGTATAGCTACCATGAACGGCAGTTCATTTAGCATGCATAAAGCCAACGGCATGGTGCGCGATGTATTTAGAACACGCAATATGCGCAGCCTGCCAGGTAATGCTGGCATCGGTCAGGTTCGTTACCCCACAGCAGGATCAGCGAGCAGTGAAGAAGAGGCTCAACCGTTTTATGTGAATGCCCCATTTGGTTTGATCTTGGCGCACAACGGCAACCTCACCAATGCACCCGCTTTGCGCGATGAGATGTTCTATCGTGATCGTCGTCACATCAATACCAATTCAGACACAGAAGTTTTATTGAACGTATTGGCCGATGAACTTCAGCGCGCCACAGACAGCATCGCCTTGGATGCTGCCTCAGCATTCACTGCAGTGACAGAAGTCCAAAAGCGTTTAAAAGGTTCTTATGCAGTGGTCGCTTTGATTGCTGGCTATGGTTTATTGGCATTCCGTGACCCATTTGGAATACGTCCACTGTGTGTTGGTCGCATGGACACACCCAATGGCCCTGAATGGTTGATTGCCTCTGAGTCTGTGACCCTAGAGGGTTTAGGCTTTAAGTTTGTCAGAGATGTGGCCCCGGGTGAGGTGATCTTCATTAATCAAGATGGCCAATTCCAAAGCAAGCTTTGCTCAGAAAATGCCACGCTCAATCCATGTATTTTTGAATACGTTTACTTAGCAAGACCTGATTCTTGCATTGATGGCGTGACCGTTTATGACGTGCGCCTCTTGATGGGCAATTATTTAGCAGAAAAAATTGCCCGAGAAACCGATGTCTCGCAAATTGATGTGGTGATGCCAATTCCTGATTCAAGCCGCCCAGCAGCCATGCAAGTGGCCAAGTTATTGGGCGTGCCATACCGCGAAGGTTTCTTTAAAAATCGCTATGTCGGTCGTACCTTCATCATGCCTGGTCAAGCGATGCGCAAAAAATCAGTGCGTCAGAAACTCAATGCGATGCGCTTAGAGTTCAAAGATAAAAACGTGCTGATTGTGGATGACTCGATCGTGCGCGGCACAACCTCTTATGAGATCGTGCAAATGGCGCGTGATGCAGGGGCTAAGAAAGTGATCTTTGCTTCGGCTGCACCCCCGGTGCGCTTTCCAAACGTTTATGGCATCGACATGCCAACACGCAGTGAATTGGTGGCCTACGGTCGAACCCATGAAGAAATCACCAAGTTGATCGGTGCGGATCAACTCATTTACCAAGACGTTGAGGATCTTAAAAAAGCGGTCAGAGACATCAATCCTGCGATCACTAATTTTGATGCTTCTTGCTTTGATGGTAAGTACATCACGGGCGATATCACTGAGTCTTATTTGGATGCTTTAGAAGCCTCTAGAAATACTCCTAAAGCCTTAGCCGATCGTCAGCAGGGTGAGGCCACAGAATTTACCGGCTCACAATTACATTTACATTTAGCCTCTCAAGAGTAGTATTGAGTCATGAGCGATAAAAAACGACCACCTTTGGACATCAAAAACCTGCATCCCGACACTTTGGGCGTGCGTGCAGGCGTGCGTCGCACTGAATTCAATGAACACTCTGAGGCGATGTTTTTAACCTCCAGTTTTTGTTTTGACAGTGCTGCAGATGCTGCCCATGGTTTTGCCAATGCGGAAAAAGGCTTTATTTATTCTCGTTTCACCAACCCAACGGTGGCGATGTTCCAAGATCGCTTGGCAGCGCTCGAGGGTGGTGAGGCATGCATCGCCACATCTTCTGGCATGTCCGCCATCATGACGGTGGCGATGGCACATTTGCAAGCGGGCGACCACGTGGTCTGTTCGCGCTCGGTGTTTGGTGCAACCATACAACTGTTCAACAGTATTTTGAGTAAGTTTGGAATTGAAATAACTTACGTGGACATGGCCAACCTTGATTCTTGGAAAGCTGCAGTCAAACCCAACACCAAACTATTTTATTTAGAGACACCATCCAACCCTTTAACAGAGGTGGGGGATATTGCTGCGATTGCAAAAATCGCTAAAGCTGCCAATGCGCTTTACGTGGTTGATAACTGTTTCTGTACGCCAGCCCTACAAAAACCATTAGAGCTGGGCGCGGATGTGATCATTCATTCGGCCACCAAATACTTGGATGGTCAGGGCCGCGTTCTAGGCGGTGCCATTGTCGGTACAGAAGAATTTGTTTTGGGTAAGGTATTCCCATACGTGAGAACGGCTGGACCAACCTTGTCTGCCTTCAACGCTTGGGTTTTGTTGAAGGGCTTAGAAACACTCAATTTGAGACTAGAAAAACAAAGTCAGTCAGCGCTTGAATTAGCGACTTGGTTAGAAAAGCATCCTGCGGTTGAGCGCGTGTATCACCCGGGCTTATCTTCACATCCACAGCATGAGTTAGCCAAGAAGCAGCAAAAAATGGGCGGACCTATCTTGTCATTTGTGCTGAAGGGCGGCAAAGAAGCCGCTTGGAAAGTCATCGATGGCACCAAGCTTTTATCGATCACTGCCAACTTGGGTGACACAAGAACTACCATCACTCATCCTGCCACGACCACCCATGTGCGTGTCACACCAGAAGCACGTGCAGCAGCCGGTATCACCGACAGCTTGGTGAGGATTGCGGTTGGCTTGGAAAATATCGAAGACATTAAAAATGACTTACTGCCTGGTCTAGGCAAATAAGTTATCAAACTAAAACAAAAAAGGAAGCTTAAAAAGCTTCCTTTTCTGCTTCTAGATAGGCAAGACTTGTGTACTTGCCAATGTTGCCATCAAAGCGTTTGGTGCGCTTGGCGTACTTCACCACGCGCGGATCTTTGAGCACCATATTTTTGGCAGCACTAGGGTCAAGGCCATCTTTAACTGCCTTCACACAAGCTTCATAGATGCCTGACATGAACTCGCCATACTCTGCGAACAATTCTTTTTTAGCATTGCCATGCCCTGGAATCCAAAGTTGCGCGCCTGCGGCTTGAGTCAATGCCTTGTATGTTTTGAAGGTGCCAACGTATGAACCATCATCCATATTGGCAATCCGATCGTCCATCGCAACATCGCCCACATGAGTGACTTTGTCTTCAACAACTTCCATGCAGATATCGCCCGGAGTGTGCGCAACACCGTAGTGATGAATCTTGATGGTGACATCACCGTATTTGAATAAATCACCATGATTGGCTATGTGAGTCGGTGGAATTACTTTGGTTCCAACTGTGGCTTGATTGGTCCAGCGCTCCATCAAATTCTTCCAAGCATTACCTTCAACACCTTTGATCTCTTTGATGCTGTAGGGGTGTGCATAAATTGGTATTGACCCATAGGCTTCAACGAAGGCCTGATTGCCCAAAAAGTGATCGCCGTGATAGTGAGAATTGAATAGAGCAATCACAGGCTTCTTGGTGAAGGTCTTCATCATCCTGATGGCCATTTCACCAATCTGCACCGAAGCGCCTGTATCAATCACCACGATGCCTTTGGGTGTATCGACAAATGTGATGTTGGCCATCATGCCTTGGTTTTCAGGCGTTGGAAAACCATCGGGAGAGTGAATCATCCAAACGTGTTTGCTGAGCTGTTTGATGGGGTGATCTTTGATACGAGGTCCGCGAATAAAATCTTCAGCAGCTCTGGCAAATTCAGTGATCTGAGGCAAAGCCAATAAACCCACAGCGCCTAAAGAAAGTTTTAGAACACTTCTGCGGTCATGACTGGCCATACAACCTCGCTTATATATTTTTTAAGTGAAACTTGATGGGCATGATGTGGATTTGCTCAGGGTCTAAATAAATCTTTTTCTGTGCGCCCACCTCAATACCCAATCTTCTCAGTTCGCTCGATGATGCTTGCCAAATGATTTGATCATCACAATCTTTGACCTG
>JBFZCN010000047.1:0-3004 GCA_041307985.1 Burkholderiales bacterium | reverse complement strand
GCTTCGTAGTCAATGCCATCCTGCCCATCGTTGAATGATTTGAATTGTTCAATATCAGTGCCTGACACAAAGGATTGACCACCAGCACCGCGCAAGATCACCGCTTTGATGGTTTTGTCGGTATGAAGTTTGTCACAAATGGCTTTGAGGTCACTGTACATTGACCATGTCATGGCATTTCTGGCGGCGGGGCGATCAAATGATACCCACGCAATCGCACCATCAATCTTTAAGTGGACTTTTCCTGATGTGTCTGCGAGATTTGTTTTATGTGCATCGCTCACGAATCATTGCTCCACAGAAAATGCGCCATCTTGTTCAAAGACTTTGATTTGATCTGCGCTGAAGCCTGCCTCTTGCAACACTTCATGCGTGTGCTCACCCAACAAAGGCGGGTGGCGACGAACTTGCTGTGGTGTACCTTGCATCTTCACGGCAAAACCAATATTAGGAACTTTGCCTTCTAATGGGTGGTCTATTTCAATTTTCATTTGACGGTGTTTGCCGTGCTCGCTCGCAAACGCTCTTGGGTAGTCCAGGATTGGGCCTGCCGGAATGCCTTTGGCAAGTAATTCATCAATCCAGGTATCAGCATCTTTGGCAGCAAATGATTTTTCTAATTCTTCAATGATGTATTCGCGATTCGCTAAACGATTGGAAATTGTTTTACAGCGATCGTCATTGAATAAATCATCACGCCCCAAGATCTCACATAATTTTTGCCAAAGCTTGTTATTGGTTGCGCCCATCACAAAATATTCATTCTTTGCTTTGACTGCTTGGTAAGGTGCGCTCATGCGGTTGGCCGTACCTAAAGCAACCGGTGGTTTACCCGTTCCCCAGTATTCAGCGGTGTCCCAAATCGAGAATGCCAAAGCCGAATCAAATAATGAGGCATCAATGTATTGACCTTGCCCTGTATTTTTTGCGCCAATGTAAGCAGACAAAATGCCGTAAGTGGCAAATAGTGCACATCCGATATCTGCTACTGGAACACCTGCCTTGACCGGTCTGCCATCACCATGACCTGTCATCGCCATCACGCCTGACATTGCTTGCGCCATCAAGTCAAAGCCTGGGCGATCTGCCCATGGACCACTTTGACCAAAACCGGAGATACTGGCATAGACCAAGCGTGGATTGATCTTACTTAAAACTTCGTAAGAAACACCTAATTTTTTCATGACGCCTGGTCGATAGTTCTCAACCAAGATATCGGCATCTTTGACTAATTCAAAAAGAATCTTTTTGCCCGCATCAGACTTTAAATTGATCGTGATGCTGCGTTTGTTGCGGTTCATGTTTAAAAAGCCCATGCTGTCTGGGCCTTTCATTTTGAATCCCATGGCACCGCGAGTTTGATCCCCAGATCCTGGAGGTTCTATTTTGACTACATCGGCCCCCATGTCTGCCAATAACATGCAGGTATAAGGGCCAGCCATCACTTGGCTTATGTCTAGAACCTTCACGCCCACCAGGGGCAGTGGGCGTGAAGATACTCCAGTTTGGGGTGACGTCATTACTCAGCCTTTACGTTGAGTTCTTTAACAAGTTTTGAATACTTGTTAAGTTCAGCTTTCAAGAACACTGAGAACTCTTCTGGTGTTTGAGGACCAGCTGTTTGCAAACCTTGTGCATCCAAAGTTGATTTGTTCTTTGGATCGTTCATGGCAGCGCGAACCGCAGCATCAATTTTTGCAACCATGTCTTTAGGCATGTTTTTTGGCCCCATCACTGAGTACCAGTTAGTCACATCAAAGCCTTTGATGCCAACTTCATCAAATGTTGGAACCTCTGGAAGAATTGATAAACGTTTTGGTGTTGAAATAGCCAAAGGCTTTAACTTGCCAGCACGAATATGTGGCAATACTGGTGGCAATGTGTCAAAGTTCATATTGATCTGACCAGCCAATAAGTCAATGATCGCTTGACCACTGCCTTTGTAAGGGATGTGATTCATTTGAACCTTGGCAATCTTTGAGAATAATGCGCCAGCCAAATGTTGCGTACTTCCAATGCCAGAAGAACCATAAGTCATCTGCGCTGGATTGTTCTTGGCCAAGCTGATCAATTCAGGAATATTCTTTGCTGGGATTGAAGGGTGCAATACCAAGATATTTGGTACATAACCTACATAAGTAATAGGGGTGAAATCTGTAGCAGCATTGAATGGTACTTTTGGTAAAACAAATGGGGCGATCGCATTTGAATTTGAGTGACCCATGAGTAGGGTGTAGCCATCAGCTGGAGACTTAGCAACTACGTCGGCACCAATAGTGCCGGCAGCACCAGCTCTATTTTCGATGATGATGTTTTGACCTAGGATCTCACTCATTTTTGGTGCTAGTGCTCGTGCGACGATATCCGTTCCACCGCCTGGTGCAAAGCCAACCACCAAACGAATTGGTTTATTTGGCCATGCTGCCTGAGCTAAAACTGGGGATGCCAGTACTGAAGTTGTTAATGCAGCCACAGCTGTGGCAATAATTTTACGTCTTGTGTTCATGATTTCTCCTCGTTGAACAGTGATAACTACAGCTCTAAAAAACTTGTCCTAGCTGCTTACTAAAAACCAAATCAAAAGCTAAAAAAACAAAACAACATAAAACAAAAACAAAAACAAAAACAAAAAAACTTATACCAAATGCATCTCCAAAATGCGTGCTACGTGTAAAGCCTCTCTATCGGCACCATCTTTGATTTGATGACGGCAGCTCGAGCCATCAGCCAAGACGATGGCATCAGGCGCTTGGCGAATCGCAGGGAGTAATTGCATCTCTGCCATTTGTAACGACACTTGATGATGTTCACTCTCATAACCAAAACTGCCCGCCATGCCGCAGCATGATGACTCAATTAACTGAGGCTGAGCTTCTGGAATCATTTTGAGTAAGGCAATGATTGGCTTAACGGCATCGAATGATTTTTGGTGGCAGTGGCCGTGCAATAAAATTTGTTGATCACAGGCCTTTAGTTTTGGAGCGAAGCGCCCAGCCTTTACTTC
>JBFZCN010000046.1:0-2633 GCA_041307985.1 Burkholderiales bacterium | reverse complement strand
GTTCTTGATAGGTCTCTTTGCCAGGACCCAAATCTTCACCAGCAAAATAACCACTGATCAAGTGAGAACGTCTTTGATACATCAATTCTTGACGAAGCGCTTCTTTGATTCGGCCACCTTGGCCACCTGAACCGTAGCCATGAATCACTTTCACAACCCTGATGGCTGTTTTAGCTAACTCTTCTAAAGCTCGATCAAAAAGTATCAAAGCTTCGTCGACCCTGGGTAAATTTTCTTCTAAATTCAGCGTAAAAATACCCGCTAACTTTTTAGGCAGTGGCGGTGTCTCTTGCGACCCACAGTAAGGACACTCTGATTGCAGAGCACCCCGTGGATTGCCGCAATCAGGGCAGAGGACGGATGATGGCTTGACCATTTAACCAAGCTTCTAAAGATTCCACCACACCTGTTGTGAATGACTTGAATACTGGCTGTGCAACAAAGCCAAGGTGTGGGGTGAGTAAGGTATTGGGTGTACTGCGCAAAGGGTGATCGGCGGGGAGGGGCTCAATGTCAAAAACATCCAAAGCTGCGCCACCAATCATTTGTTTTTGAAGTTCTTGAACCAAAGCGTTTGTATCAAGCAAGGTTGATCGTGACGTATTGATCAGCAAAGCATCTTTTTTCATCAGTGCTAATTTTTCTTGATTGATCATGCCCTTGCTTGTGGGGCTCGCAACGATGTGCAATGAAACAATATCAGATGTTTGCATGAGAATATCCAAGCCGACAGATTCTGCACCACCAGCAGCCGCTCTCTCAGAAGTCATATTAGGACTCCAGGTCACCACTTTCATACCAAAGGCCAAGGCAATTTTGGCCACACGTGAACCAATTTCACCAAAGCCTATCAAGCCCAAAGTTTGACCTTTTAAAACTGGCAATAAAGAATGTTGATTGCGCCATTGATTTTCAATCATCAATTTGTTTTGCTCGACCAATCTTTTGTGAAGACCCAGAATCAATGCCCAAGTTAACTCAGCCGTACTGTCTTTGGATGGACCCCATTCGGTATGACTGATTGGAATGCCACGCTGTTTTAATGCTTCAGTATCCAAGGCTAAATTTCTGGTACCGGTAAAAACCACGTATTCCAAATGTTTTAACTGAGCAATGAGGTCTGCTTTCAGAGGGGTGCGGTCCCGCATCAAGACTAAGGCATGGGCATCTTTGATTTTCTCAAGAAGGGCGGAGCCCAGTAGGGGTTGATCAAAGATCTGGACATCGGCCAAACCTTTGATCGCGCTCCAGTCGGACAGTTTTTCATACGAATTTTCATAATCATCCAAAACCACAATTTTTTTGCGCATGATGTGCCCTGTTTTTTAATTGCTTTCATTATAGGAGTGTGGGATATTTATGAAGTCATAGAGCTAAAAAAGCCAGACAAAACTTAAAGGAGATGAAATGAATAAGCTTTTAGCCGGCTTGATGTCGGTTTTATGTATCAGTGGTGTTGCTCAGGCACAAAGCGCCGATTGGCCAACTCAAAAAGTAATCAAATTGATCGCGGTTTTCCCGCCAGGAGGATCTGTTGACCAGGTCGCCAGAATTTTGGCCCCAGCTTTACAAAATCAAATGAAGCAAAACGTGATTGTTGAAAACATTGGCGGAGCTTCAGGCTCGATCGGTGCTGCGGCAGTTGCAAGAGCTCAACCAGACGGTTACACATTTGGCGTTGTGTTCGACACTCACGGTGTGAACGAGAGCATGATTGAAAAATTACCTTACAACACCAAAACAGATTTGACGACTGTGACCATGATTGGTACAGCGCCGATGGTGTTAACTGCTAGCAAAGCATCGGGTATCACCAGCTTTAAACAATTGTTAGCCGATGCAAAAGCTAAAAAAGCCAATAACTACGGTTCAATTGGTGCGGGCAGCTTGGGCCACTTGGCTTTGGCAGCTTTGGCTAAAGACGCTAAATTTGATTGGACACACGTTCCCTATCGTGGCGGCGGTCCTTTGATGCAAGATGCATTAGCAGGCCATGTGCCTTTGGCAATTGGTTCTTTATTCTTGGTCAAGCCACACGTTGATGCAGGCGGAGTGATTCCTTTGGCAGTTACAACCAGCAAGCGTTCGCCAGAAATGCCAAACATTCCAACAATTGCTGAAAGTGGTTACCCTAACTTTGAAGCGCCAGCTTGGTGGGCGATCATTGCTCCAGCAAAAACTCCTCCAGCGATCGTGAATCGCATGCACGAGGAAGTTGCAAAAGCTTTGAAAAATCCAGAGATTGCACAACGTCTTAAGTCTCAGGGTATTGATTTAACTGCTTTAGGCCCTAAGCCTGCTCAAGAGTTTGTGAACAAGCAAATTGATGTGTGGGGTGCTTTCATCAAAGCCAACAACATCAAAGCCACTAATTAATTAGTCAATTAATTAGTGACTGAACGTCTTGTACCGTATCAACCGCTGGACTTGCAAGAGCCAGCGGATTTGGTGGCCGCTATTCGTCAAAGGAGAGGCGGCCAATTCATCAATCTTGATCGTATGCTGTTACACAGCGCTCCATTTGCTACGGGTTGGAATGCTTTTTTAGGTGAGGTTCGCAATGGCCTTGGCCTAGATCCAAAACTTCGTGAATTGGGGATGTGCGGTGTGGCGATTTTGAACCGTGCGGAATA
>JBFZCN010000045.1:0-6399 GCA_041307985.1 Burkholderiales bacterium | reverse complement strand
TTCTTTTTGAGCACCTTTGCGCCACACCGTGATCGTTGAAGTGTTACCTGGTTTGGTGTCGCCAACAATTTTAGGTAAATCAGATGATTTCTCAATTGGCTTATCACCAAAACTCAAAATCACATCACCCGCCTCAAGCCCTGCCTTATCAGCTGGTGCCCCCACCTCGATGTTACGAATCAAAGCGCCACGCGCCTTAGGCAAGCCCAAGCTCTCTGCAACTTCTTTGCTGACCTCTGCAATTGCCACGCCAATTCGACCGCGACTGACTTTGCCGCTGGCCTTTAACTGATTCGAGACACGCATCGCCTCATCCATCGGGATCGCGAAAGAGATACCCATGTATCCGCCAGAGCGTGAAAAGATCTGTGAGTTAATACCCACCACTTCGCCACGGGTGTTCAATAGCGGGCCGCCAGAGTTACCAGGGTTCACAGCCACATCGGTTTGAATGAATGGCAAGTAATCGCCAGTGTCACGACTTTTAGCAGACACAATACCTGCGGTCACTGTGTTTTCTAAACCAAACGGTGAACCAATCGCAAGCACCCATTCACCAACACGCACTTTAGAAGAATCACCGATGGTCAAACGCGGCAGACCAGTTGCTTCAATTTTCACCAAAGCCACATCCGTGCGTTTATCAGCACCGATCAATTTGGCTTTGAATTCTCGTTTATCAGTCAAGGTGACATAAATGGTTGTGGCACCCTCAACCACGTGGGCATTGGTCAAAATAAAACCATTGCTCTCAATGATGAAGCCTGAGCCAACACCACGGTTTTGTTCTTCTTGTTGAGGTTTGCGATTATTCGGTCCTTGTTGTCTTGGGGTAGGCATAGGAATGCCAAAGAAACGGCGGAAAAATTCAGCCTGTTCTTCATCAAGACCTGGCATACCTGGAATGGCCCCACCCTGACGAACGCTGACCTTTTCCGTGGTGCGAATATTGACCACAGCAGGATTGGCTTTTTCAACCAAATCAACAAAATCAGGGTAAGACCGTGCAGCGCTTGAAGGGGCTGGCGCACTTGTTGTGCCCGCCACCGGAGCTGCTTTACTGGCAGTATTGTTGGCATAAGTCGGCAAAACAAGCAAAGAGCTTGTTGCCACAGTCAGGGTTAAAGCAGAGAGGATTTTTTTCATGATGTTGATACTTTAGAGCATTCAGGAAGTATTTGCAGGAAAGCCTTTAATTACTATCTGAGCAGGGTTATTGTTATGAATTTATATAAGTATTTTTACTCTATTTTTAATGGACTTATAGCAAAAAAGCCTCCAACAGAGTCAGGAGGCTTCATTTAATCCATGGCCCAGCAAAATCTGGGCCATTTACTGAATGATTTAAATACGGCGGAACACGATGGTGCCGTTGGTACCACCAAAACCGAAGTTGTTCTTAACAGCAACATCGATTTTCATATCTCTTGCGGTATTGGCACAGTAATCCAAATCACATTCTGGGTCTTGATTGAAGATATTGATGGTCGGCGGAGATTTTTGATGATGCAAAGCCAATACAGTGAATACAGATTCCAAACCACCAGCGCCACCCAATAAGTGACCGGTCATTGATTTGGTTGAGTTCACAACCACCTTCTTCGCAGCATCACCCAAAGCTGCTTTCAGGGCATCCGTTTCGTTTTTGTCACCCAATGGCGTTGAAGTACCGTGAGCATTCACATAGTTCACTTGATCAGGATTCACTCCAGCATCTTTCAATGCATTGATCATGCAACGACGAGGACCATCCATGTTTGGGGCAGTCATGTGATACGCATCACCACTCATACCAAAACCAGCTAACTCAGCATAGATCTTTGCGCCGCGGGCTTTAGCGTGTTCGTATTCTTCAAGGATCATGACGCCAGATCCCTCACCCAGCACAAAACCATCACGGTCTTTGTCCCAAGGACGAGAAGCCGTCGCTGGATCATCATTTCTGGTTGACAGTGCTCTGGCTGCAGCAAAACCACCAACCCCTAAAGGAGAAATCGTGGATTCAGCGCCACCAGCAATCATCACATCCGCATCACCATACTGAATCAAACGGGCAGCCAAACCAATGCTGTGTAAACCTGTTGTACAGGCAGTCACAGCAGCAACGTTGGGACCCTTGAGATTTAAATTAATGCTCAAATGACCAGAAATCATATTGATGATGGAGCCTGGCACAAAGAATGGTGAAATGCGGCGAGCACCACGAGTGGTGTACTCGGTATGAGTTTCTTCAATCATTGGTAGTCCACCAATACCTGAACCCACCAATACACCAATTCTTTCAGAATTGGCTTCAGTAACTTCTAAACCAGAGTCTTTAAAGGCTTGTGTTCCAGCAGCAATGCCGTAATGGATGAATGTATCCATGTGGCGAGCTTCTTTAGCAGAAATATAGTCTTCAATGTTGAAGCCTTTTACCTCGCCGCCGAAATGCACACTTAAGCCAGAGTGATCAAATTTAGTGATGGTGGCAATACCACTGCGCCCCGCCAATAAATTATCCCAAGCATCACCCACGTTATTGCCAACAGGTGAAACCAAGCCCAGTCCGGTAACAACTACCCGGCGTTGCCCTTTATTCTGGCTCACAACCAATTAGCCTTGCTTGGACTTAGCGAAATCGATAGCCAATTGCACAGTCGTGATTTTTTCAGCTTCTTCATCAGGAATTTCGATGCCGAATTCATCTTCCAATGCCATTACCAATTCAACTGTGTCGAGAGAATCTGCGCCCAAGTCATTAACGAAAGAAGATTCATTCTTGATTTCTGCTTCGTCTTTGCCCAATTGCTCGGCTACGATTTTCTTAACGCGTTGTTCGATGTTATCCATTTAATCCCCCAAGGGTTGTTGTAAAAATATTGAAAAGAGATTTTATCAGCTTATTTGACCAAATTAGCTCAAATAAAGCCCGCCATTCACATGAAGTGTCGTTCCCGTGATGTATCCAGCCCCTGGGGACGCTAAAAATGCTACCGCATGGGCAATATCTTCAGGTGTTCCAAGGCGTTGGAGGGGAATATTTGCTTTTAGTGAATTTTGTTGGTCTTCTGAGAGGGCTTTGGTCATATCTGTGTCAATAAAACCTGGTGCCACGCAGTTAACTGTGATGTTACGACTGCCGATTTCACGGGCCAATGCTCGACTCATACCAGCCACGCCTGCTTTTGCAGCGGCGTAATTGGCCTGACCTGGGTTACCGCTGCTACCCACCACGGATGTGATGTTGATGATGCGACCACCTTTGGCCTTCATCATGGGACGCAAAACACCTCTGGCCAAGCGGAAAACTGCGCTCAAATTGGTATCAATCACTGATGACCATTCTTCGTCTTTCATGCGCATCGCCAAGTTGTCTTGGGTAATACCGGCGTTATTCACCAAAATATTCAAGGCACCGCGTTCTTTAACAATGCCATCGATCAGAGCTTCACAAGCAGCTGCATCGTTCACGTTCAGAACCGCACCAGCACCACCACTTGGTTTTAATGCCGCATCAATATCTTTAGCGCCTGATTCACTTGTTGCAGTACCAATCACCACAGCGCCCTGCTTTGCTAATTCCATGGCAATGGCACGGCCAATGCCGCGAGATGCGCCGGTGACCAAGGCAATTTGTCCAGTTAATGTGCTCACAATTTCTCCCAAACTAAGTTCACTGCTTTATCAGATAGGCAACTCTGATCGTTAATTTTTAATCTCTAATCTTTACGCTTTGATGACAGTCATCACTTCAGCCATCGTGGCAGGGTCATAAACAGCCAAACCATTTAAATCACCATTGATGCGCTTGGTCATACCTGTCAATACTTTTCCAGGGCCACACTCAACGACATGTGTGATACCAAGGGCCGCAATCGCCTGAACAGTCTCAACCCAGCGAACCGGGGCTGCTGCCTGTCTGACCAAGGCATTCTTAATTGCTGCCGGATCTTTTAAAACAGTCACATCCACGTTATTGATCACATCAATGCTTGGCACCTTGAAAGTTTTATCTTTCAAATACGTTTCTAATTTTTCAGAAGCGGGTTTGAGCAATGATGAATGAAACGGTGCAGATACAGGCAAAGGTAGTGCACGTTTTGCACCAGCTTCTTTGGCAAGCTCGCAAGCTTTTTCTACACCAGCTTTTGAACCAGCGATCACGACCTGCGCTGGCGCGTTGTAGTTAACAGCCTCAACCACTTCACCTGTAACTGATTGCGCATCAGCACATGCTTTGCGAACTGCATCATCATCCAAACCTAAAATAGCGGCCATGCCACCTGTTCCAACTGGCACAGCATCTTGCATCGCTTGCGCACGGAATCTCACCATCGGCACAGCGTCTTTGAATTCAATCACACCTGAAGCAACCAAAGCGCCGTACTCACCCAAGCTGTGACCAGCCATCACTGATGCAGCAGGGCCACCGGCCGCAATCCAAGCGCGATAACAAGCAACACCTGCAGTCAGCATCACTGGCTGTGTATTGGTCGTCAAAGAAAGCGCCTCAGCAGGACCTTCTGCAATTAATTTTGCAATGTCTTCACCCCAAAGCCTCTGAAGCTTCAGCCAAAGTTCTTTTAACTTCAGCGTTGTCGCCCCAAGCATTGAGCATACCGACTGCTTGAGAACCTTGACCGGGGAATACAAATGCAAATTTCATGAAAATTCCTGTGATATTTTTTTAAGTGATTGAGCTTATTTAATCTTTTAATTATTTATTTTTGTTTGACATCATCATCAATATTTAACGACTGACGCAGCCCAGGTGAAACCACCACCCACGCCTTCCATCAGTAGATGTTGTCCACGTTTGATTTGACCAGATCGAATTGCGGTGTCAAGTGCCAAAGGAATCGATGCGGCCGATGTGTTGCCATGATCTTGAACAGTCACGACCACATGATCCAAAGCAATGCCTAGTTTTTTAGCAGTGCCTTCCATGATACGAATATTGGCTTGGTGAGGAATCAACCAATCAATGTCTGCAGGTGTTAATTTAGCTGCAGTTAAAACTTCTTGAGCCACTTGCTCTAAAACTTTCACAGCCAACTTAAAGACTGCTTGGCCGTCCATTTTCAAAAAGGCGGAACCCTCCAAGGCGCCATGCTCAGTTCTTCCTGGTACGCACAAGATGTCACGATGACTGCCATCCGCGTGCATGGCAGAAGCCAAAATACCCGGCTCATCACTCGCACCCACCACCACTGCTCCGGCACCATCTCCGAAGAGCACGCAAGTGCCACGATCTTTGAAGTCCAAAATTCTTGAGAATGTTTCAGCGCCAACAATCAATACCTTTTGATGCATGCCGCTGCGAATAAAGCTATCAGCCACCGCCAAAGAGTATGCAAAGCCTGAGCAAACAGCTTGAACATCAAAGGCTGCGCATTGATTGGTGATGCCTAATTTATCTTGCAATACGCAAGCAGTGCTTGGAAAGCCACCCAAGTTATCAGGTGTTGATGTTGCCAAAATAATTAAATCGATGTCATTGGCCGTGATGCCTGCCGCTTCAATCGCTTTTTTGGAAGCTTCTAAAGCAAGATCACTGGTGAGTTGATTGTCTGCAGCAAAATGACGTGCGCTGATACCACTTCTTGAAAAAATCCATTCATCACTGGTTTCAATGCCATCTTTGGCTAGTTTTTCAGTGATCTGGGCATTGGTCACTTTGTTGGCTGGCAAGTAGCTGCCTGTGCCAAGTATCTTTGCGTATCGCTGCGTCAGTTGAGTCAATTGAGTCATTGCATTGAATCCTTATGCCGCGGTCTCATTATCAGAGTTTGTCGTATGCGCCACCATGAATGCATCAGCCACTTTTCCAACCATATTATTTTTGGCGCCTTCATAAGCTCTGCGCAAAGCAGTTGTGAATGCTTTTTTATCGGCTGAGCCATGACTTTTTAATACCAAACCACGTAAACCCAAGAGTACTGCTCCATTGTAATTACGGTGATCGACGCGCTTTTTAAAACGCAGCAAGACCGGCATTGCTACCAAAGCCATCAAACGACTGATCCAATTACGTCCAAATTCTTCTTTGATCAATCCAGAAATCATGTAAGCCAAACCTTCGCTGGTCTTTAACGCCACGTTTCCAACAAAGCCATCACACACCACAATATTGGTGGTGCCTTTGAATATGTCGTTGCCCTCAACGTTGCCATAGAAGTTCAAGCCGCTTTGGCGCAACAACTCACCCGCCTCTTTAACAACTTGATTACCCTTGATCACTTCTTCGCCAATATTCAAAAGACCAATCGTAGGATTGGGAATGCCGTCAACGGCTCTGGCCATCACATCAGCCATCTGCGCAAACTGCAATAAATGAATCGCTTCACAATCAGCATTGGCACCCAAATCTAAAACAATCGTGCCTTTACCCAATTGATTTGGCATGATGGCAGCAAT
>JBFZCN010000044.1:0-5399 GCA_041307985.1 Burkholderiales bacterium | reverse complement strand
ATCTCTGGCAGACCATAGTTCTGATAATCCTAATTTTTTGGATGCACTTGACTGAGCTTCTGCGCCCTCCTCAAATAAAATGCCATTAACAACTGTCTGTGGGCCTGACAGAGTGAACCTTAATTCCATAGGAGGGTAGCAAATTCCTTTGTCGGCACAGCCCTGTAACTCCATGCTGAGAATCATTCCTGAAGCATCTTTGTTATTAATCAGGGGCAGTAATATGCTGAAATCTTTTGGGTATGTTTCTAATTCTTTGCCAAAGTTTTCATCGAATTTTATTTTTCCCTGCGGTAGTTGTGGGGCGCCCAGTGATAGATCGCCATTGTTTTTTATAAGTTTGAATTTGATTGATTCACGATAGACGTAATAGCCTTTTGCAGGCTTTACATTCAAAACAATTTCATCTTTAGTCTGATACTCAGCAGTGACCAAAAAGGCTTGTTCGGGGGCTAAAAAGTTTTGCGCCTGCGCTGTTGTTACACCAAAGGCTAAAACAATGGAAATTAGTAATTTTTTGATCATTTTCAATTTAACTGCTTATTAAGCCACTCAGCATAATCTGATTCGACTTCATCGACCTTGAGACAAATAATTTCAGGGACATCATAAGGGTGGCTTTGCTTTATAAGACTCATCAGGGGCTGTTTATTAGCTTCATTGGTCTTGAAATGAACCGGGTATTCGGTTGCTGTTTCAATTTGACCTTGCCAACGATATGTAGAAGTGCACTCGGCCTGTATTTGAACGCAAGCAGCCATATTTTTTTCTATGGCCAGATCAGCCAATCTCTTGGCATCCTCTTCCGTAGAAACCGTTGTAATGATCAGGTAAATTGAATCCATCACCCATTATCTTCCAAACAAAAAAGCCTGGCAAAACCAGGCTTTTTTATTGAGCAACAGCCTTTACTCTGCTGCCGCTACTGGTGCTTCTGTAACTTCTGGGCGATCCAAAAGCTCAACCAACGCCATAGGTGCATTGTCACCCACGCGGAAGCCGAACTTCAAAATACGCAAATAGCCGCCTGGACGTGTAGCAAAGCGTGGGCCTAACTCTGTGAAGAGTTTGGTAACCATTTCACGATCGCGCAAACGATCAAATGCTAAACGGCGGTTAGCCAAGTTATCTTTTTTACCTAAAGTAATGAGTGGCTCAACTACACGACGCAACTCTTTAGCTTTTGGCAAAGTTGTTTTAATGACCTCGTGCTGCAACAATGAATTAGACATGTTGCGCAACATCGCTAAGCGATGTGAGGATGTACGATTTAATTTACGAAGTCCGTTTCCGTGACGCATGGTGGCTCTTCCTTTCTATTATTTCTCAAGACCTGCAGGAGGCCAGTTATCTAGCTTCATGCCCAAGGTCAGACCGCGAGCGGCCAAGACATCTTTGATTTCATTCAATGATTTACGACCAAGATTTGGAGTCTTTAACAACTCGTTCTCAGTGCGTTGAATGAGGTCACCGATGTAGTAAATGTTTTCAGCTTTTAAGCAATTTGCAGAGCGCACTGTCAACTCAAGATCATCAACAGGTCTCATCAACATTGGATCAACAGCTGGTGAACGACTTGGAGCCAAATCGCCAGCAGCTTGTGTACCTTCTAGCTGTGCAAATACAACTAACTGATCAACCAAGATACTTGCTGAATGACGAATCGCTTCCTCTGGCGTTAACACACCGTTGGTTTCAATTGTCATAACCAAGCGATCTAAGTCTGTGCGCTGCTCAACACGGGCTGATTCAACGGCGTAGCTAACACGACGAACTGGACTGAATGAAGCATCTAGAACAATGCTGCCAATCGTCTTTGAAGATTCGTCTTGGTATTTACGAACGTTACCAGGAACATAGCCACGTCCTTTTTCAACTTTGATCTGCATGTCTAACTTACCGTTTGCAGATAGGTGAGCAATCACATGATCAGGGTTGATGATTTCAACATCGTGAGGCAATTCAATGTCTTTTGCCAAAACAACGCCTGCGCCTTCTTTGCGCAAGTTGATGGTTACTTCATCACGCTGTTCTAATTTAAAAACGATGCCTTTGAGGTTCAATAATAGGTTAACAACGTCTTCTTGCACGCCATCAATTGTTGAGTACTCGTGAACTACGCCAGCAATGCTGACTTCAGTTGGAGCACAACCTACCATAGACGACAAAAGCACACGACGCAAGGCATTACCCAAGGTATGGCCATAACCGCGTTCAAACGGCTCCATAACTACTTTCGCTTGGTTTTCTGCAAGCGCTTCTACGGAAATAATTTTCGGCTTCAGCAGTGTGTTTTGCATATATTTATTCCTTAAGAGGGCGACACATTAACGTGAGTAAAGTTCGACGATCAAGCTTTCATTGATATCGCCACCGATGTCTTCACGATCAGGGGCTTGCTTGAATGTGCCTTCTAATTTAGTAGCATCTACATTGACCCAGCTAACATCAGCTGTCTGAGCAACGAGACCTAAAGACTCTTGAATACGAGTTTGTTTTTTTGCTTTTTCACGAATTGCAATCACATCACCTGGACGTACTTGCATTGAAGGAATGTTTGCAACATTACCATTCAACAAAATAGCTTTGTGAGAAACCAATTGACGTGCTTCGGCGCGTGTTGAGCCAAAACCCATGCGGTATACAACGTTGTCTAAACGTGACTCCAACAACATCAACAAGTTTTCACCTGTGTTGCCTTTGCGACGCTCAGCTTCAGCGAAATAACGGCGGAACTGACGCTCCAAAACACCGTAAATACGCTTAACTTTTTGCTTTTCACGTAACTGATTGCCATAGTCAGATGTGCGCGCACCGGATGTGCGGCCATGTTGACCTGGCTTAGTGTCAAGCTTGCATTTGTCTGATAAAGAGCGACGCGTGCTCTTTAGGAATAAGTCGGTACCTTCCCGACGTGATAGTTTGGCCTTAGGGCCTATGTAACGTGCCACGATTCATCCTTTCTTTGCCTTCAGCTTTTAAAACTGAGGGTGAGTCCATTCTTTACAAGCAATGGACGGTGGGCTTGATTAAAAAAATTAGATACGACGACGCTTTGGTGGACGGCAGCCATTGTGTGGAACTGGCGTAACGTCCTGGATTTCCGTGATTTTGATGCCAAGAGCATTCAAAGCACGAACAGCAGATTCGCGACCAGGGCCTGGGCCCTTGATCTCAACTGCTAAGTTCTTGATACCGCACTCGATCGCTGCGCGGCCAGCAACTTCAGCTGCTACCTGTGCGGCAAACGGTGTGGATTTACGAGAACCCTTAAAACCTTGACCACCTGATGTTGCCCATGACACAGCATTGCCTTGGCGATCAGTGATAGTCACGATGGTGTTATTGAATGATGCGTGAACGTGCGCAATGCCGTCTGCAATATTCTTTTTAACCTTTTTACGGGCGCGAGCTGCGGTGTTTTGTTGTGGTTTTGCCATTTTTAGCTCTTCCTAATTATTTCTTAAGTGCAATACCGGCCTTACGAGGGCCTTTGCGTGTACGAGCATTAGTGCGTGTGCGTTGACCGCGCATTGGCAAGCCTTTGCGATGACGCAGACCACGGTAGCAACCTAAGTCCATTAGACGCTTAATGTTCATTGTCACTTCACGACGCAAGTCACCTTCAACAGTGAACCTGCCTACCTCTTCACGAAGTTTTTCTAAATCAGCATCGTTAAGGTCTTTAACTTTTTTATCGATTGCAACACCAGAAGCTTCGCAAATCTTGCGAGCCAATGAATTGCCAATACCAAAAATAGCCGTTAAACCAATAACGGTGTGTTGATGATTTGGGATGTTTACCCCTGCGATACGTGCCATGTAACGTTCCTCTTTTTTGAGACGGCTTCTTATTAACCCTGACGCTGCTTATGACGAGCATCTGATGAACAGATCACTCGGACCACGCGCTTGCGTTTAATAATCTTGCAGTTGCGGCAGATACACTTTACAGATGCCAAAACTTTCATAATTAACCTCTTCTATACAATTAGTTACTACTTCGCGCGGAACACAATTCGCGCTTTTGACAAGTCGTATGGAGTAAGCTCCACCGTCACTTTGTCGCCAGGAAGAATGCGGATATAGTGCATACGCATTTTTCCTGAGATATGTCCCAACACCACATGTCCGTTTTCTAACTTCACACGAAACATGGCATTAGGCAAGTTTTCAACAATCTCGCCAGCCATTTGTATGACATCATCTTTTGCCATACTGCTTACGAGTTACCCATTTTGAAGTTAGCCTTCTTCAATAGTGAATCATATTGCTGCTGCATCATGTATGACTGAACTTGGGCCATGAAGTCCATTGACACTACCACGATGATTAGAAGTGATGTTCCACCGAAGTAAAACGGCACATTCCAACGTAACACTAAAAACTCTGGCAACAAACAAACCAACACCATGTAGGCAGCACCGATCAAAGTCAAGCGCGTCAAAATCTTATCAACGTAACGAGCTGTCTGATCGCCAGGACGAATGCCTGGAACAAAAGCACCGCTCTTCTTAAGATTGTCTGCTGTATCTCTGCTGTTAAATACCATTGCTGTGTAGAAGAAACAGAAGAAAATAATCGCTAAGGCATACATCAAAATATAAACCGGCTGACCTGGTGACAAAGTTGCCGCCAAATCTTTAATAAACAAAGTCACAGAACTAGTTGTTTCACCTGCGGTGAACCAACCTGCAATAGTTGCTGGGAACAAAATAATGGATGAAGCAAAAATTGGAGGAATCACACCAGCCATGTTTAACTTCAATGGCAAATGAGAAGCTTGACCACCATAAACCTTGTTACCAACTTGACGTTTGGCATAGTTAACCAACACGCGTCGCTGACCACGCTCTACAAACACCACAAAATAAGTCACAGCGATCACGATTGCAACAATCAAAATAGCGGATAGCGCGCTCATTGAACCAGTTCTTACCAATTCAAATAAACCACCCAGTGCGCCTGGCAAACCAGCTGCAATACCACCGAAGATGATGATTGAAATACCGTTGCCCAAACCACGCTCAGTGATTTGCTCGCCCAACCACATCAAGAACATTGTTCCAGTCACAAGTGTGATCACAGTGTTCATGCGGAATGTAAAGCCTGGGTCAATCACCAATCCTGCTTGTGCTTCTAATGCGATCGCAATACCAAGCGCTTGGAAAGTTGCCAATACCAAAGTTGCATAGCGTGTGTACTGCGTGATTTTTCTTTGACCTGCTTGACCATCTTTTTTCATCGCTTCCAATGTTGGAATAACGATGGTTAATAACTGCATGATGATCGATGCAGAAATGTAAGGCATGATTCCAAGTGCAAACACCGTGAATCTAGAAAGTGCTCCACCTGAGAACAGGTTGAACATCCCAAGAATTCCACCGCTTTGGCTATCA
>JBFZCN010000043.1:0-2589 GCA_041307985.1 Burkholderiales bacterium | reverse complement strand
GCTCAGAGCCCGGCCCAGCGGAAGCAAGCTCTTTCGCCCCAAGCCTGAGACAACTTCTGCCGTGCCAAATGCGTCTATCGCGCCGAAAGCGGGGTATTTGCCCCGAATACTGCTGCAGCTGCGAAACCTGATCCATGGACAAGATAGGCATAGTGGAAATGGTTTATCACCAGAAAAGTCTCAGCACAGCCGCAACACCGCACTCATGGAATTGCAAACCAACAAATTCTTACCAGCCCGTGATTGAAATGAATTAAGGTGCGATGACCTAAGATCCTCAACAAAATTCTGTTTGTCGCGTTTAGATAGTAGATTGGCAGGGTTTGCAATTGAAAACAATGATTTAGGCAATAAAGTTGTTTTAGTTTAAAAAAATATTTGCGTCTAAATATATTTAAAGGTTAAAAAATGTGTCTGCAAATCTTTGCATCTGACTTTCAATTTGCCATTTCCTGATCCATCATGCGATCAACAACATACGCTCTTGACTCGACATGGAGACCCCTGCTCAAAGACATGGGTTTGTCCATTGCGAACATTTTGAGACGAGCAGGCCTGCCAGATGACTTGCTGAATCGACCGACCGTAAGACTTCATGCAGATGATTTTCATTTGTTTTGGAAGTCCATTGAGGAAGAATCAAATGACCCCCTGCTTCCATTGACGTTGATTCGGTCGATTCGAAGTGAATCATTTTCACCGCCCCTGTTTGCTGCACTGTGCAGTCCAAATTTGCGTATTGCAGCCAAACGCATCTCACGCTACAAAGATCTGGTTGCACCCATACGCCTGGATGTCAGAGACACAGACCAAGAATTGATTGTTGAGTTTGCATGGCCGCCCTCCAATAATCCTGCCCCTGCCTCGTTGGTACTGACCGAACTTTTATTTATTGTGACTTTCGCACGCATGGGTACACGCGAAAAAATTCTTCCCAACCATGTGACCACGGACCATTTGCCTGCAAACAAAAATGCATTCAAAGACTTTTTAGGTGTGCCGGTTCAACGAGGCAGCAGTCACTGCGTTGCTTTCAAAAAATCTGATGCTCTCAGGCCATTTCTCACGGCCAACGAAGATATGTGGTCAGCATTTGAACCTGAGCTTAGATTGAGACTGGCTCAAAATGGCGCTGCCATCAGTGTGAGGCAACGTGTACGCATGGCTTTGCTAGAGGCATTACCTGGCGGGGGCATCAAAATGGGAGCAGTTGCAAAACGCATTGGCATGAGCCAAAGATCACTTCAGCGACATTTGGAAATCGAAGGACAAAACTATAAAACTTTACTGCAAAGCATCAGACTAAATTTGTCACAGCACTATTTGCAAAACACCAGTCTACCCACGGCTGAAATTGCATTTCTCTTGGGCTTTGAAGAACCAAATTCGTTTTTTCGTGCCTTCCGAAGTTGGACTGGCACGACCCCAGAACAATTCAGGCAAACCTCATTGTTGGCCAATTTCAATATGCAGCCCTGACTGTTTGTTTTTGCATCGCAGACTTGCTGCTCAACCCACATTTAAAAATGAATTCCATCAAGCATGACCATCAAGCTCAAGATTTTTTATACACAACCAGACTCACGCCAAAGCAACAGGCATTTGTCGACAGTGTTCTTGCTGGTCATAGCTATATTGATGCATACAAACTGGCCTACGACACAAAATCTTCTCATAAAGTGATTGGAATAAGTGCGAATGCTTTACTCAAAAATCCCAAAATAATCAAAGCCATTCATACACAACGACTAGAGCTACAAAAGTCAATGTCAATTGCTTTAGACAAACACAATCTCCAAATGCACTTGGCTACCGAGTTGAAGGAGTTGTATCCAAAAATTCAAGACGAACAGACTCGCATCAAGGTGCTGGAAATGCTGATTTCAATCAGTAAATCTAACTCAGTATGACTTTTTTTAAAAGGCCAAAATCAAATGTCCATCTTCAAACTAACGCGCTCAAATCTGAAATTACTCTTCTCGTTTTTTATCGTGCTTTCAACCTCTGCATCAAGCACAGATCTTCTTGTTGAAAAATCCAGTCATTTTGATGGAAAGCATTTTTTCAATCAACCACTTGAACCAGAAATGCAAAGTGCATGGAAAGTTTGGTGGTATTACTTCACAACGCCTAGAGTTGATGCCATTCCAGAAAAACCCTTGCCAGTTCAGAAATTGGAATGGGCCACTTGGAATGCATTGCCAGCAGACAAGGTTCATGTTGTTCGACTGGGACATTCTTCACTTCTTTTGAAATTACATGGACAACAGTGGCTGATAGATCCTGTTTTCAGTGAAAGAGCTTCGCCCTTGAGTTTTATCGGTCCCAAACGATTTCACCCTTTGCCAATTGATGTTGACAACATGCCTATGATCGAAGGCGTCATCATTTCACATGATCATTACGATCATCTTGATGCTGAAACCATCAAACGCATTCACCCCAAAGTCAAACAGTTTGTAACAACCTTGGGCGTTGGCAAGATTTTGAAAGACTTTGGTGTTTCAGCAGAAAAAATCAAAGAACTTGATTGGCATCAATCTGCCAGTTATGCAGGTGTAAAACTAACAGCTGAACCGGCTCAACATT
>JBFZCN010000042.1:0-24661 GCA_041307985.1 Burkholderiales bacterium | reverse complement strand
GGATAGTTCAGGATGAGCCACCACACGCTTGGGGTCAAAAAAGCTGATGTGACCTAAGCCATCGCAAGTAGGACAGGCCCCCATGGGGTTATTGAATGAAAATAATCTTGGCTCTAATTCTTGCAAAGAGTAAGAGCAAATGGGGCAGGCAAACTTACTTGAAAAAAGCTGCTCTTTATCTGTATCCATTTCAAGTGCTATTGCTCTGCCATCCGCTAAGCGCAAAGCTGTTTCAAAAGACTCAGCCAAGCGTTGTTGAATATCTGATTTTATTTTGATTCGGTCAACCACCACATCAATGGTGTGCTTTTCGTTTTTAACTAGCTTGGGTAATTCATCAACTTCATAAATTTTTGCTTTGTTGTGCAAAGCAGTGCCACCACCTGAGCGAATCCGAAAGCGCACAAAACCTTGCGCTTGCAAGTCTTCAAATAGATCGACATGCTCACCTTTTCTTTCACTCACAACGGGTGCCAAAATCATTAACTTGGTGTCTTCAGGTTTTGACATCACCGCATCAACCATTTGCGAAACACTTTGAGCTTCAAGAGGTAGTTGATGCTCTGGGCAATGGGGGGTTCCGGCGCGCGCAAAAAGTAAACGCAAATAATCATGTATTTCAGTCACAGTACCAACGGTCGAGCGTGGGTTATGACTAGTGGCTTTTTGCTCAATGGAAATAGCAGGTGATAAACCTTCAATAGAGTCAACATCCGGCTTTTCCATCAACTGCAAAAATTGACGAGCATATGCAGATAAAGATTCGACATAACGTCGCTGTCCTTCGGCGTAAAGCGTATCGAAAGCCAATGAGCTTTTACCCGATCCAGACAGGCCAGTTAATACAACCAGCTGGTTTCTGGGAATATCGAGATTGATGTTTTTCAGGTTGTGGGTGCGAGCACCTCTAATTTTTATCGTATCCATGATTTTTCTCTGCGTAACCAGTTAATATAGCTCTTCTTTATGGAAAAAACAGAACTTCGAGCATCTTTGGCTTTAGCCGGCATTTTTGCCCTACGCATGTTAGGGCTTTTTTTAATCCTGCCGGTCTTTAGCATGCACGCCAAAGGCTTGCCAGGCGGTGATCAAGCCCTCTTAGTTGGATTGGCTTTGGGCGTCTATGGCCTTGTTCAGGCTTGCCTGCACATACCGCTAGGAATGCTCTCTGATAAGTACGGACGAAGACCAGTGGTGGTGGCTGGACTTTTGTTATTTGTTCTAGGGGCGGTGATAGCTGCCAGTCATGATGATTTGATGTGGATCATCGTGGGGCGAGCGATTCAGGGTGCTGGCGCCGTTTCAGCAGCAGTTACAGCATGGTTAGCTGATTTAACTAAGGAAGAAACACGCACAAGAGCCATGGCCATGGTTGGCGGCAGTATCGCCCTGACCTTTGCCATATCTTTGGTTTTAGCGTCTCCACTTCATGAATCCATTGGTTTAGATGGCATGTTCTATCTGATGGCTGTTTTGGGGATTGGGGCTATCTTGTTAGCCTTGTTTGTGGTTCCTCAGCAAGAAAAATCAAGCACGCCGTTCACGTCGAAGTTTTCTGATGTTTTCTTCAATGTTGATTTATTGAGATTGAACATCGGGGTGTTGGTTTTGCATGCAGCCCAAATTGCATTATTTTTGACCTTGCCTAGATTATTGGTGAAAGCCGATTTACCTTTGGTTTCTCATTGGCATCTGTATTTACCTGCTGTATTGATTTCTTTTGCTTGTATGGCACCCATCATCTTGGTGAGTGAGAGAAAAAAACGCGTGAAGCCTGCGTTCATCTTCGGTATTGTTTCTATGATGGTCGCTCAGCTGATCATTGCCAGTTTTGATACGCTCCCAGCTCTTGCAACAGCGGTACTGATTTATTTCATCGGCTTCAATATTTTGGAAGCAATGCAGCCATCCTTGGTTTCTCGTTGGGCTAGCCAAGCCAAAGGGACTGCTTTGGGTATCTACAACACCACTCAATCAATTGGCTTGTTCATTGGTGGACTGGGCGGTGGCTGGTTATTGCAATGGGGTGGTGAATCAAGCGTTTTTTACGCTTGTGCAGCGCTGATTTTCGCCTGGCTTATAATCGCTTTATCGATGAGAGAGTTGCCTGTTAAGGTTAATTCACCTGCTTAATTCGATCAATTTCGGTACAACAAACTTTTCTTCGGGAGACAAAAATGGCATCAGTTAATAAAGTAATCATTGTGGGTAATGTTGGCCGTGATCCAGAAACTCGTCGCCTGCCAAGTGGTGACGCAGTGACAAATATTTCAATTGCTACCACCGATCGTTACCGCGATAAACAATCTGGCGAGATGCGTGAGAACACCGAGTGGCATCGCGTTGCATTTTTTGGCAAGGTGGCTGAGGTTGCAGAAAAATACCTCAAAAAAGGTTCACAGGTTTATGTGGAAGGCCGTCTGAGAACACGCAAATGGACTGATGCAAGCGGAGTGGAAAAATACTCTACAGAAATCGTTGCTGAAACCATGCAAATGTTGGGCGGTAAGGCGTCTGGATCTTCTGAGGGCGGTATGTCAAGTCAGGATTCCCCTTCGTCATCAGCACCAAGAGCACCTGCCTCATCGAGCAGTCCAAACATCAGCGATATTGACGACGATATTCCGTTTTAATCATTGACGTGAGTGACGGACATTGTCCGGCCACTCAGCGTTGTAATCAGCTCTGAATGGATTGATATCAATGCCGCCTCTGCGTGTATATCGGGCGTAAACCGATAGCTTGCTAGGGCGGCATTTTTCTTTGATGTCCATGAAAATTTTTTCAACGCAGTGCTCATGAAACTCATGATGTTCTCTAAAAGAAATCAGGTAGCGCAGCAAACCTTCTTCATCAATCGTGGGGCCCACATAATTGATCTGAATGCTTGCCCAATCTGGTTGGGCCGTCACTGGGCAGTTAGAGCGCAGCAGATGGCTGACCAGCGATTCTTCAACAATGCCCAAGCTCATGTCTGATGTGAGCAATCCGGCATCTGGTAATTGCTTCGGGTCAATCTCCAAATCTAGTCGATCCAGCAATTTCCCCATCATCTCTTTCATACCTTTTTTGCATTGCTGTTCTGGTGAATCTAATTGCACAGAAACGCTTGCGCCAGCAGCTTTGGATAAATCACCCTTAAGTGTTTGAATTAATTCTTCACTTGATTGGAAGCAATGATTGTTCAAGCTGTTGAGGTACAGCTTCCAGGATTTTGATTCAATGATGTTTGGTGAGTTGGCTGGAACTAAAAAGCTCGCAATCGCAAGCTGAGGCTTTCCTTTGGCATTTAACCAGCTGAGCTCATAAGCGTTCCAAACATCAATACCAAAAAAAGGCGGCTCAGTGCTTTTAATGCCAATCTTTAATCTATTTTCAGAACGCGCAATTGGAAAAAGAAGTTCAGGGCTGTAGTGACTTGGGTTGTCAGAGTTTTTGCCCAGCGGCGCTTGGTCTAAGGTACTCATGTGATTATTTGATTTGATTGGCGATGCCAGAAAGAACCTGACCGGTTGGCGCAACATCCGACGCAAGTTCGCAATGACCCAGTTGATCGTCAAAGAAAAAGTCAGGCTGAAATTCTTTTAAAAAATCTTTTTTAGCTAAACCGCCAAGAAACATGGCTTCATCAACGGTGACGCCCCAAGCCATCAAAGTTCTGATGGCTCTCTCGTGTGCAGGAGCTGATCGGGCTGTGACCAAGGCAGTTCTGATCTTCATTGATTGACCAGATTTTTTTGCGGCAAGCTGTAGGCGATGCAGTGCTTCTAACAACGGTTTAAATGGACCTGGTGGCAAGGGTGTTTCAACTTTATGACTTTCATGGGCAACGAATGCATCGAGCCCCTTTGCTTGAAAAACTCTTTCAGCTTCATCTGAAAACAAAACGGCATCTCCGTCAAAAGCGATGCGTATTTCATCTGGATTAGATTCGGCCAGTTGCTTGCTTTGCGGAAACACCATGGCCGCAGGAAATCCAGCATCCAGTGTGGCACGCACATCATCAGCATTGGCTGATAAGAAAAGATTAGCTTGCAAAGATTTTAAGTAGTGATAGGGTGCGCGACCCCTGGTAAAGACCCCGCGCTCAATGGCTAGACCAGCATTTTTGGCAGAGCGAAAAACTCTCAAGCCACTGACGGGGTCATTTCTGGAAAGAATCACCACTTCAACATTTTGTTGGCCACCTTGATTGAAGGTCAGTAGCTTTTTAACTAAAGGATATGCAACTCCAGGCTTGGCTGGTAAATCAATTCTGTTTAATTGAAGTTGCATATAGGCGCTGTCATCGCTGGCTTCAAATAGTTGATTCTCTTCTTCAAAATCAAATAAGGCCCGCGAGGAAATGGCGACAACTAATTTGCCTTCAAGTGAAAACGCCATGCTTATGCCAGGAAAAGTTTGTAAGCAGGGTTATCGCTTTCATCCCAGTGCGGGTAGCCAAGCCCTGCTAAAAATTTCTTCAATTCTTTTTTATCACTGGCTGGCACTTGCATACCAATCAGAATGCGTCCGTAATCTGCGCCATGATTTCGGTAGTGAAACAAGCTGATGTTCCAGTTGGGCGCCATGCTGGTTAAGAACTTCATCAAAGCGCCAGGTCTCTCTGGAAACTCAAAGCGATAAAGCAATTCGTTTTTTGCCAACTGTGAACGTCCACCAACCATGTGGCGTAAATGTGACTTGGCCAACTCATCTTGAGTTAAATCGATGGTGTTGAAACCAGACTTGGTGAATGTTTTCGCAATGAGGGCACTGTCGGAAGCTTTTTGCGTGGCGATACCAACAAAGATATGGGCTTGATTTGCATCAGCAATGCGATAGTTAAATTCAGTGACATTGCGTTCACCAAGAAGTTCGCAGAAGCGCTTGAATGAACCTCTTTGCTCTGGAATGGTGACTGCAAAAACAGCTTCTTTTGATTCGCCAACCTCGGCTCTTTCAGCAACGAATCTGAGTCGATTGAAGTTGATATTGGCGCCACATGCAACCGCAACCAAAGTTTGGTTTTTGCACTTCTCGCGTTCTACGTATGCCTTCAGGCCTGCAAGAGCAAGTGCTCCAGCGGGCTCAAGGATGCTGCGTGTGTCAGTGAAGACATCATTGATGGCGGCACAGATAGCGTCTGTATCAACGACGATGATCTCATCAACCACTTGCTGACAAAGCCTAAAAGTTTCTTTACCAACTAATTTGACAGCCGTGCCGTCTGAAAAAAGGCCAACATCTTTTAGCTCAACTCTGCGCCCAGCCTCTAAAGACTTTTTCATAGCATCAGAGTCGATGGTTTGAACACCGATAACTTTGATTTCTGGACGGATGGCTTTGATGTATGCGCCAACACCAGCAATTAATCCTCCGCCACCGATGGCTAAGAAAATCGCATCGATAGGCTCTTGGTGTTGTTGCAGAATCTCCATGGCGATTGTTCCCTGGCCTGCAATGACATCTGGGTCATCGAAGGGGTGAACAAAAGTGAGTTGGTGTTTCTTTTCAAGAGACAGGGCGTGTTGATAAGCATCGCTATAAGAGTCGCCATGCAAGACAATCTTGACGGAGTTGCCGCCGCGAGCACTCACCGCATCAATTTTCACTTGTGGCGTGGTTGTCGGCATCACGATGATGGCCTTACAGTCTAATTTTGCTGCAGCCAAAGCCACGCCTTGGGCATGGTTACCTGCCGATGCTGCTATCACCCCACGTTTAAGTTCAGCAGGGCTCAAATGAGCCATTTTGTTGTAAGCACCCCTTAACTTAAATGAAAAAACCGGTTGGTTATCTTCTCTTTTAAGTAAAACCTTGTTTTTAATGCGCTCAGAAAGGTGTGAAGCTACTTCAAGCTCGGTTTCTCGGGCAACGTCATAGACCTTGGCGGTCAATATTTTTCTTAAATAATCTTTAGGCATCCTGTGAGCGTATCACGGCATAAGCCTAAAATGATGAAACATGGATACCAATTTACATAATTTTTTAGTTTGGCTCTCTTTACCCACGGTGGGTTTGCCAGCTGTTTTTTCGATTTCATTTATATCGGCAACCCTTTTGCCGCTGGGGTCAGAGCCGGTCTTATTTGGGTACATTAAATTAAATCCTGAAATGTTTTGGCCTGCAGTTTTTGTGGCTACAGCGGGTAATACTCTGGGCGGCATGTTTAACTGGTTGCTGGGGTTTGGCGCCAGCAAGGCACAAGAGAAGCTGGTGGGCCCCAAGGAACATAAATTATTGGGGTGGTTCGAAAAACTAGGCCCGCCGGCCTTACTGCTGTCTTGGCTGCCCATTGTGGGAGATCCTTTGTGCGCAGTTGCTGGGTGGCTCAGATTGCCATGGCTTTCATGCATGATTTACATGGCCATCGGTAAGTTTTTACGTTATGTCACCATGACTTACGCTTTATTGCTGATCCCTGGAGAGTTTTGGACTTCCATAGGTCGTTGGCTTGGATTGCTTTGATGACCTTGCACTATCTAAGGTCACAAAGGGGGCTTAAGGACGATTAAGGCGAAGATCTCGATAGTCCTTTAAAATGGCTTTTTAGTTAAAAGTGATGATATGAACGCACCATTGCCACTCCACAGCATGACAGAGCATCCTCAAAATGCTCCCCGTTTGCGTGAGATACCTTATAACTACACATCTTTCTCAGACAGAGAGATCGTTATCCGTTTATTGGGTGAAGAAGCTTGGCAAATTCTTGATGAACTTCGGTCCGGAAGAAAAACTGGGCGTTCAGCCAGAATGCTTTACGAAGTATTGGGTGATATTTGGGTTGTCCAGCGCAACCCCTATCTTCAGGATGATCTTTTAGATAATCCTGGCCGTCGCAAACAACTGATCGAGGCATTGCATCATCGCTTGAGAGAAGTTCAAAAAAGAATGACCACTGATTTGGCCGACAAAGTTGGCAAATTAGTTGATAGTGCCAAGCTTGCCGTTGAACAATTCAATGCTGAATTTGATCGCGTTTCAATTTTGCGTAAACGTGTTCGCAAGGTTTTAGGTAAATTCACTGCTGCCGACAATATTGCCTACGATGGCTTGGCGCGCGTTTCTCATGTGACCGATGCAACCGATTGGCGTGTTGAATACCCATTCGTTGTCTTAACGCCTGACACCGAAGAGGAAATCCCTAATCTGGTCAAAGGTTGTGTTGAGCTGGGTTTGACCATCATTCCTCGCGGAGGTGGCACTGGCTATACAGGCGGAGCAATTCCTTTGTCTCCAATGTCAGCGGTTATCAACACAGAAAAACTTGAAACTCTGGGCCCTGTAGAGATGATGCGCTTACCAGGCTTGAGTGAAGAGGTTGCCACCATTTATTCAGGCGCGGGAGTTGTTACCAAGCGAGTTTCTGATGCGGCTGATAAATCTGGCAATGTTTTTGCTGTAGATCCTACTTCTGCAGAAGCCAGCTGTATTGGTGGAAATATCGCCATGAATGCCGGGGGTAAAAAAGCTGTTTTGTGGGGCACTGCTCTTGATAACTTAGCGTCATGGAGAATGGTGGATCCTGATGGCAACTGGTTAGATGTTGAGCGCATTGGCCACAACATGAGCAAGATTCATGATGTCGACTTTGCTACTTTCAAATTGGTTTGGTCAGATGGCTCATATGCTCCTGGTCAAAAAGTGATCAAGACTGAAGAATTGAAAATCGCAGGCAAGACCTTCCGTAAAGAGGGTCTTGGTAAGGATGTGACTGATAAATTTTTATCAGGTTTGCCAGGTATTCAAAAAGAAGGTTGTGATGGCTTGATCACCAGCGCAAGATGGGTCTTGCATCGCATGCCTAAGCAAATTCGCACAGTTTGTTTGGAGTTCTTTGGTCAAGCACGCGACGCTATTCCAAGCATCGTTGAAATCAAAGCCTACTTAGATCAACAAACCAAACAAGGTGGCGCCATTTTGGCGGGCCTTGAGCACATGGACGAACGCTATCTAAAGGCAGTTGGCTACGCCACCAAGTCAAAGCGCAACGTATTGCCAAAAATGGTTTTGATTGGCGACATCGTTGGTGATGATGAGAATGCTGTTGCAATGGCTGCTAGCGAAGTGATCCGCATGGCCAACACAAGAGTTGGTGAAGGTTTCGTTGCCGTTAGTGCAGAAGCTCGTAAGAAGTTTTGGTTGGATCGCGCCAGAACTGCTGCGATTGCGCGTCACACAAACGCATTCAAGGTGAACGAAGACGTGGTGATTCCGCTTGATCGCATGGGTGAGTACACCGATGGTATTGAGCGCATCAACATCGAACTTTCTTTGAAGAACAAACTTCAGCTTTTGAATGAGCTTGAAGCTTTTATAAGGCAAGGCAATTTGCCACTCGGAAAATCAGAGGATGGTGATGTGCCTGAAGCTGATTTACTCGAAGGCCGTGTTTTTCAGGCTTTGCAATTGATCGCCACTGTTAGACAAGAGTGGTTGGGCTGGTCACAGAATATGGACCAATACTTCTCAGCCTTACAAGACAGAAGTTTGCGTGCTTCATGGAAAATACAAGTCAGGGCCGAACTAAGAAATATCTTTAGCGGCGTTCCGTTTGAACCAATTCTGAAAGAGTGTGAAGCTATTCATAAAAAGGTTCTTCGCAGCCGTGTTTTTGTGGCCTTGCACATGCATGCTGGTGACGGTAATGTGCACACAAACATCCCTGTGAATTCTGATGATTACGACATGCTTCAAGATGCTCATCAATCAGTTGATCGCATCATGAAGTTGGCCAGATCTTTGAATGGTGTAATTTCAGGTGAGCACGGTATTGGTATTACCAAACTTGAATATCTAACAGAAGCTGAGATCAAAGACTTCAGATCTTATAAGTTAAGAATTGACCCAGAGGGGCGTTTCAATAAAGGCAAGTTAATGCAGGGCGCCGATCTTAGAAATGCCTACACACCAAGTTTTGGCTTGATGGGTCACGAATCTCTCATCATGCAGCAAAGTGATATTGGTGCCATTGCAACAAGCATCAAGGATTGCTTGCGCTGTGGAAAATGCAAACCTGTTTGCGCCACGCACGTGCCACGCGCTAACTTGTTGTACAGTCCGCGCAATAAAATTTTGGCCACATCTTTGTTGGTTGAAGCATTCTTGTACGAAGAACAAACCAGACGTGGTGTTTCAGTTAAACATTGGGAAGCCTTTGATGATGTCGCTGCGCATTGCACGGTTTGTCATAAGTGTTTAGCACCATGCCCAGTCAAAATTGATTTTGGTGATGTCACCATGAACATGCGTAACTTGTTGCGCAAGATGGGACAAAAGAAATTCAATCCAGGTGCTACGGCAGCAATGTTCTTCTTGAATGCCACCAATCCTGAAACCATTCAATTAACCAGAAAGTTAATGATTGATTGGGGTTATAAGGCGCAGCGCTTGGCCCACAATTTACTGAAGAAGTTTGCCAAGGTACAAACAGCCAAACCTCGTTCAACTGTGACGAAGCCACCAATTCAAGAACAGGTGATCCATTTCATCAATAAAAAGATGCCTGGTAATTTGCCGAAGAAGACAGCCAGGGCCTTATTAGACATTGAAGATTCTGATGTGGTGCCGATCATCAGAAATCCACAAACAACCTCTGTTGATACAGAAGCGGTGTTTTATTTCCCTGGTTGTGGATCAGAAAGATTGTTCTCTCAAGTAGGTTTGGCCACCCAAGCCATGTTGTGGCACGCAGGTGTTCAAACTGTCTTGCCTCCAGGCTATTTGTGCTGCGGTTACCCGCAAAGAGGTTCTGGCGATTTTGATAAAGCAGACAAGATCATCACAGATAATCGCGTGCTTTTCCATCGCATGGCCAACACACTGAATTACTTGGACATCAAGACGGTCGTAGTTTCTTGTGGCACATGTTATGACCAGCTAGCGGGCTATGAGTTTGAGAAGATTTTCCCTGGCTGCAGAATCATTGATATCCATGAGTTCTTGTTGGAAAAGGGTATCAAGTTAGAGGGGGCCAAGGGGGTGAGATACATGTATCACGACCCATGTCACAGTCCAATGAAATTACAAGACCCATTGAAGACAGTGAATAGCTTGGTGACCACTGAAGACGGTACAACGATCGAGAAGAATGAGCGATGCTGTGGAGAGTCTGGCACATTGGCGATCACTCGTCCGGATATTTCAACTCAAGTTCGTTTCCGCAAAGAAATTGAAATGAAAAAGGGCGCAAGTGACTTACAGGATGGCTTTGATGGTCAAGTCAAGGTATTGACGAGCTGCCCATCTTGTTTGCAAGGCTTATCAAGGTTCGATGAAGATTCTGGTACTAAAGCTGATTACATCGTGGTTGAGATGGCCAATCATTTGTTGGGTGCCAACTGGATGGCTGATTATGTGAAGAACGCCAATCAAGGCGGCATTGAAAGAGTGTTGGTTTAATCATGGGCTCTACAGAAAAGGCACCGCTGCCTCAAAACATCATTGTTCATCAGCAATCCAAAGTTTTAGAGTTGGCTTACGACAATAAAACGTATCAATTGCCGTTTGAATTTTTAAGAGTGTGGTCGCCATCTGCTGAAGTCAGAGGTCATGGTGTTGGTCAAGAAACTTTGCAAACTGGTAAGCGTGAGGTTTTGATCAACAACATTGAGCAAGTTGGCCATTACGCCATCAAGCCAGTTTTTTCAGATGGGCATGACTCAGGTATTTTCAGCTGGGACTACCTTTATGAAATGTGCATCAATCAAGAGGAAATGTGGCAAGACTATCTTGAGCGAATCGAGCAAGCTGGTGCCAGTAGAGATATTCCAATGCCGAAAGATGATCCCCGCTCTTGTGGGCACTAATTAATCATGGCGCAAACACATTTTGGTTATAAAACAGTTGATGAAGCTGAGAAAGCAAGTAAGGTTGCTGAGGTTTTTCATTCTGTAGCCAATAAATACGACATCATGAATGATTTGATGTCTGGCGGGATGCATCGTTTATGGAAACATTTCACGATCAGTAAAGCTGCTGTGAGACCCGGTCAAAAAGTTTTGGATATTGCTGGCGGCACAGGCGACCTATCTTTGAGCTTTGCAAAATCGGTTGGTCTTGAGCGTGAAACAGGTGGGCAGGTTTGGTTAACTGATATCAATGCATCCATGCTGGGTTTTGGACGTAATCGTTTAATAGATAAGGGCTACCATTTGCCGTGCGCTCAGGTGGATGCTGAGCAAATACCATTTCCGGCCAATTATTTTGATCTAACCACTGTGGCGTTTGGTCTTAGAAACATGACACACAAAGAAGTGGCCCTGAAAGAAATGCTAAGAGTGATCAAACCAGGCGGTAAAGCCATGGTTTTGGAGTTTTCTAAGCCGCTTGATGCACTTAAGCCCATGTATGACGCTTATTCATTTAAGATACTGCCATGGCTTGGTGAGAAGGTTGCTGGAGATTCTGAGAGTTACCGATATTTAGCAGAATCGATCAGAATGCATCCTGATCAAGAAACTTTAAAAACCATGATGGAAAGTGTGGGATTTGACAAGGTCGAATACCACTCCCTTACTGGTGGTATTGTTGCATTGCATATTGGTTATAAATACTGATAGTTACGAATTTTTTGAGAGGTTAAAAATGTTGAAGAATAGTTTGGTTTATTTAGTTCTTTCTTCCTTTGTGTTGATGGGTGCGTCTTTTGATGCTGAAGCTAAGCGCATGGGCGGATCAAAAAGTTTTGGTAAACAATCACAAAGCGTGACCAAAAAACAACAAGCTGCGCCGGCTCAACCTGCTCAGGCGCCAACGGCTGCCCCTGCAACTGCTGCTAAGCCAGCTGGTGCGCCAGGTGCTGCACAGCCTAAAAAAGGTTTTGGTATGGGTGGCATTCTAGGTGGCTTGGCCGCTGGTTTGGGCCTTGGTTGGTTGTTGTCACATTTTGGATTGGGTGAAGCAGCAGCATCATTTTTAATGGGCTTTTTGATGGTGGCGGCTGTTGCGATGATCGGTCTATGGTTATTTAGACGTTTTGCTAATAACGGTCAAGCAAGCTATAAGGCAAGCCCTGCTGGTGGAGCATCATGGGATCAGCAGCGCTTTGATCGTCGGGATCCAGTAAATTTTGGCTCCTCATCAGCATCGCCGGTTGCTGAGGTAGCTGCTCAAGAGGTTACAGAGATTGCAATCAAAGACTTTGATCAAGAATCTTTCTTGCTCAATGCTAAAAAACATTTTGTGCATTTACAAGAAGCTTGGGATCGCGGTGACTTAGAGAAATTGAGAGAATTTGCAACACCAGAAATGTTTGCAGAACTCAATCAGGATCTTCAAGCTCGTGCAACTGAGCAGAATCGTACTGAAGTATTAACACTTGAAGCAGATTTATTGGGTGTTGAATCACTACAAGATATTTATTTGGCCAGCGTTCGTTTCTCAGGAATGATTCGTGAGCAATCGAATGGCCCAGCAGAGTCTTTCGTTGAGGTTTGGAATTTAACCAAGCCTGTTAATGGTCAAGGTGGTTGGGTATTAGCTGGTATTCAACAGTTGGTCTGATCTGAAAACAATCGTACATGCTTTAAATTACTTACTGGCCCAAGAAACTTGGGCCAGTAATCTTTTGCAAAAGCAAAAAAATAAAACAATCAAATTAGTTCTGCCTGTTATTGAAATGTCCTTGGTCGTGACCGAACAGGGACATTTTGCTTTGGCCGAAAAATCGCCAAGTGAGCCAAATGTCACCTTAACGATTGGCCCAGATGTTTTTAATGCTTATATTGCGGATGGTAAAGAGGCTGCGGTAAAGCATGTGAAAGTATCGGGTGATGTGGATCTAGCTCAAGCCGTATCAACCTTGGCAGGCCAGCTCCGTTGGGAGGCCGAGGAAGACTTATCTAAGCTGGTTGGTGACCCTATGGCCCACAGAATCATGCAAGCAGCCCAGCAAAGTAAGCAATTTGGGCAAAATGTACTTCAGGATGTTGGTACTAGCGTTTTAGAATATCTTATTCATGAAAAACCAACACTTGTTAAAAGAGAAGAATTAGTGCGCCATAAAGATGAAATAAGACGTTTACGCGACGATGTTGAGCGCATTGAGAAGCGCATTGAACGTTTGCTGGAGAGGGTCTTGTGAAACAATTTTTTAGATTGTTCAAGATCCTTTACACGATTTGGCGTTTTGGTCTTTTAAGAATAGTCAGGGACAGTCTGAAACCTGGCTTTGTCAAAATTATTTTGACAGCGGTTTCTTGGACAACCCCAACTGGTTATTCGCGCGGAGAAAGTCTGCGATTAGCTTTAGAAGCTTTGGGCCCTATATTTGTTAAGTTTGGCCAAGTTTTATCCACCCGCAGAGATCTCTTGCCACTGGATGTGGCTGATGAGTTGGCCAAATTACAAGATCAAGTCCCCCCATTTTCCCAGGCTAAATCAATTGAGCTGATTGAATTGTCTTTAGGTAAAAAATTGTCAGAGGTATTTGTATCCTTTGATGAGAAGCCGGTGGCCAGCGCTTCTGTAGCGCAAGTTCACTTTGCTGTCTTGAGGGGCACAGAAAAGTATCCTGAGTGGCAAGGCAAAGAAGTCGCCATCAAAGTTTTGCGACCTGGAATTTTGCCAATCATTGAAAGTGATCTTGCTCTTTTAAGAGTGTTGGCGTCTTTGGTTGAAAAATTGTGGCGTGACGGCAAGCGTTTAAAACCACGAGAAAACGTGGATGAATTTGATACTTATTTGCATGATGAATTAGATTTAACGCGTGAAGCATCGAATGCTAGTCAGTTGCGCAGAAATTTTGAGGGTTCAAAAAAGCTGATCATCCCAGAAATGTATTGGGATTTATGTGGCATCAATGTGATGGTGATGGAAAGAATGCATGGCATTCCAATTTCCCGCCTAGATGATTTACGTGCCGCCGGAATCGATTTTAAAAAATTAGCATCCGATGGAGTCGAGATATTTTTTACCCAAGTATTCCATGATGGCTTTTTTCATGCGGACATGCACCCCGGAAATATTTTTGTGAGTGTTGCCCCTGAAACTTTTGGACGCTACATCGCTTTAGACTTTGGCATTGTTGGTGCGTTGTCAGATACCGATAAAAATTATTTGGCGCATAACTTTTTAGCTTTCTTTAATCGCAACTACAGACGTGTTGCTGAGTTACACATTGAGTCTGGTTGGGTTCCGGCGGATACTCGAGTAGAAGAGTTAGAAGGTGCTGTGCGAGCTGTCTGCGAACCTTTTTTTGATCGCCCACTAAAGGAAATTTCATTGGGCATTGTGCTGATGAGACTCTTCCAGGCCTCTCGACGTTTTAACGTTGAAATTCAACCGCAATTGACCTTGCTTCAAAAAACCCTTCTGAATGTGGAAGGCTTGGGGCGTCAATTGGATCCTGACATGGATTTATGGAAGACCGCAAAACCAGTGTTAGAGCGATGGGTTGATCAGCAAATTGGCATCCGAGGCTTCATTGATCGTTTAAAAACAGAGGCTCCGCAATGGGCTAAGTTAGTACCCACTATCCCAAGATTACTTGCCCAATGGCTGGAGAGTAATAATAAGCATGGAAAAAATTCTGATCACGAGCTGATATTGAAGTTAGTGCTAGAGCAGCAAAAAACCAAAAAATTAATTTGGGGAAGCATTCTTTTCATGGGCGGTCTTTTGGGTGGAACCTTATTTACGCTCAGTTGGCTGAGCTAAGCCCTATAATTTAAGGCTCCATGAAAAAATATTTTATTGCCGGTATCTTAGTTTGGACTCCTTTGGCCATCACCATTTGGGTGATGACTTGGGGCTTGTCTGTTTTAGATGGTGTATTCGGTTCGGTGATTTTTGCATTAATGACTGTTTTACCTGTCGATTTAACGCCAACTCTGCAATCATTTAGAAACTTACCAGGCGTAGGTATTTTGATTGTGATTGCAGTGATTATGGCAACCGGCATTGTCGCCGCTAATTTTGCTGGTCAATGGTGGATTCGTTTCTGGGACCAAATCATTATTCGCATCCCAGTCGTTAAATCAATCTACTCAAGCGTTAAACAAGTTTCTGGCACACTTTTCTCAAGCAAGGGCAATGCTTTTAGAAAAGCAGTTTTAATTCCTTATCCAAGAAATGGCTCTTGGACAATTGCCTTTATCACAGGTAATCCAGCAGAAGAGGTGGCAGGTAAATTAAGCGGTGAACATGTCAATGTGTTTTTGCCGACAACCCCAAACCCAACATCTGGATTTTTTATGATTGTTCCACGTGCAGACATCATAGAGTTGGATATGGGTGTTGAAGAAGCACTTAAACACATTGTTTCAATGGGCTCAGTGGCCCCCCTCAAAAATTCAGTCATACCAGCAAAGTAGGAAGTTTTATGTCAATGCGCAGTCATCAATGTGGCCAAGTCACAGAATCATTAATCGGTAAAGAAGTAACCCTAGCGGGTTGGGTGAATCGTCGACGTGATCATGGCGGCGTCATTTTTATCGACTTAAGAGATAGAGATGGTTTTGTTCAGGTTGTTTGTGACCCTGATCGCCAAGAGATGTTCTCGATTGCTGAGCAAGTACGCAATGAGTATTGCGTACAAATAAAAGGTTTGGTTCGCGCACGTCCAGCAGGGACAGAAAACAATGATTTGGTCAGCGGTAAAGTTGAATTGTTATGCCATGAATTGAATATCTTGAATGCATCTGTAACGCCTCCGTTCCAGCTGGAAGATGACAATTTATCTGAGACAACACGTTTGACTCATCGTGTCTTAGATTTGCGCCGTCCGCAAATGCAAAAGAACTTGCGTCTACGTTATAACGTTGCGATTGAAACAAGAAAGTACTTGGATCAAGCTGGATTCATTGATATTGAAACTCCGATGTTGACCAAGAGCACTCCTGAGGGGGCTAGAGACTACTTGGTGCCTTCACGTGTTCATGATGGCCAGTTCTTTGCCTTGCCGCAATCACCGCAATTGTTTAAGCAGTTATTGATGGTGGCGGGGTTTGATCGCTACTATCAAATCACCAAGTGTTTTAGAGATGAAGACTTAAGAGCTGATCGTCAGCCTGAATTTACTCAGATCGACTGCGAAACAGCATTCTTGGATGAGTATGAAATACGTGATCTATTTGAAAACATGATTCGTCATATTTTCAAAACAGTGATGAACGTTGAGTTGGCCAATCCATTCCCAGTCATGCCTTACTCAGAAACCATGGCGCGTTTTGGATCAGACAAGCCTGACTTGAGAGTGAAGCTTGAATTCACAGAGTTGACTGATGTGATGAAGGATGTCGATTTCAAGGTTTTCTCAGGCCCTGCTAATCAAGACAATGGTCGTGTGGTTGGTTTGAGAGTTCCTGGTGGCTCAGTCATCAGCCGCAGTGATATTGATGATTACACTCAATTCGTGTCAATTTATGGCGCCAAAGGTTTGGCTTGGATCAAAGTCAATGAAATCGCTAAAGGCCGCGATGGATTGCAATCCCCGATTGTTAAAAATCTTCACGATGCAGCGATTGCTGAAATCCTTAAGAGAACTGAAGCAAAAGATGGCGATATCATTTTCTTCGGCGCTGATAAAGCCAAAGTGGTCAATGATGCAATCGGCGCTTTGCGCTTAAAGATTGGCCATTCTGCTTGGGCCAAAGAAAACGGTTTAATGGAACAAACTTGGCAGCCAATGTGGGTGGTTGATTTCCCAATGTTTGATTATGACGACGACGCTGCACGTTGGGTTGCTTGTCACCATCCATTCACAAGCCCTAAAGATGAGCACCTCAAATACCTAGAAACAGATCCTGGTAAGTGTTTAGCTAAAGCCTATGACATGGTCCTGAATGGTTGGGAAATCGGTGGTGGTTCAGTTCGTATCCACAAAGAAGCTGTTCAAAGCCAAGTGTTCCGCGCCTTGAACATTGGTCCTGAAGAAGCTCAAGCAAAGTTCGGCTTCTTGTTGGATGCGCTTCAATACGGCGCGCCTCCTCACGGTGGCATTGCCTTCGGTCTGGATCGAATTGTCACAATGATGACTGGTGCAGAGTCGATTCGTGATGTGATTGCTTTCCCTAAAACACAAAGAGCCCAATGTTTGTTAACTCAAGCCCCAAGCCCTGTTGATGAGAAGCAACTGCGAGAGCTTCATATTCGTCTGCGCAACACAGAAATGCCTGCATGAAAATCCCAATCTCGGTACTAGTCGTTATTTACACGGCTAGCAACGAGGTTTTGTTGCTGGAGAGAAAAGATCACCCAGGTTTTTGGCAGTCTGTGACTGGTAGTCTGGATGCTCTTGATGAGCCGCCGATAGAAGCGGCAGCTCGAGAGCTCTTTGAAGAGACGGGCATCGATATATCAACATTGCCCACCAACTCTTTGCAATCCATGAATCAGCAGATTCAATATGAAATTTATCCGCAATGGCGTCATCGCTATGCCGAAGGCGTCACCCAGAACACTGAGCACTGGTTCAAACTTCTTTTACCCAATCAAATGCCAGTCACTCTATCTCCTAGAGAGCATTTAGCCTACCAATGGCAACCGATTGAAGTGGCTGCCACACTTTGTTTTTCTCCCAGTAATAAGCAAGCAATCCTTAAGCTTAATTCTGATTAGAATTAAGTCATGTCTCTTCTAAGAAAAGATCGTTGGCAAGATATTGAGCACCTTGGTTTGCTAGAAGGTGGGAAAAATTATTTTTCCACTCTAGAAGAGTCTCTGGCAAAAGCACAAAAATCCATTTATCTTGAAACATACATATTTTCAGCTGATGAGCAGGCAAAGCGCATTGCTAATTTATTGAGCGCTGCAGCTTTAAGGGGGTTGGACGTCAAGGTTGTGATTGACTGGTTAGGATCAAGTCCATTTTTATTTGTGAAGCAATTTGCTGAGGCGGGTGTGCAATTGACTTATTACAACCCTGCTTGGTTTGGACGATTTGGGTTTTCCAGAACTCATCGAAAATTAGTGGTGATTGATGAGCTGGAAGCTTTTGTTGGGGGTATCAACGTTTGTGCGGATGATCAAACTGCTGATGGAAGATATTTAAACGGCCTGCGATGGGATTTATGTTTAAAGGCCACAGGAAGAGTGGTTGAAAAAGTGCACGCTACTTTTTTAAGACAGTGGCAAAGAATGCAGCCGAATGCTCTTCATCCTCGCAATATTCTAAAAAGAATTTTGGATCAAGAGTTGCCTTGGAATACCAGTCATTTTTTGGGCGTTCGTCATGATCAAAAAGCCAGCTTGGCATTCATTGCCAGGGATAACTTGCATCATCGTCGTGATATTGAAAGAGCCTATTTAAAAGCCATTGGTCAGTCAAGAGAAGAAATTTGGTTGGCAACTCCTTACTTTATGCCCGGCCGACGTTTTAGAAAAGCCTTGATAAGAGCCGCCGAAAGAGGTGTTGCTGTTAATTTGTTATTAGGCAGAGATGAGTTCAAGGTTTTGAATTGGTCGGTGCCTAGTTTGTATGGACAATTTTTAGCTGCGAACATCACCATTTATGAGTACCCCTTAGGGCTCTTGCACGCAAAAGCCATGGTAGTTGATCGAAGATGGGCCACTTTGGGCTCATCTAATTGTGATCACTTATCATTTCTTTTGAATCATGAAGCTAATTTGGTGATCAGAAATCATCCGGTGGTCAAAGAAGTAAGATGGAAAATTGAAGATCAAGCTTTAGAAAAAGGCATCAAGGTTGATTCTGATCTTTATTCCAAAAGACCTTTCTTGACCAAAGTGTTCAACTGGCTTACTTATGGCTTAGTTCGTTTGCTTTTGGTTTTCTTAACAGTGGGAACCAGAGACAAGGCAATGCCTAATTTGGGCGATTAATGATGACAATGAAAAATAAGATATGAGACACATGCAATCCCAAGATGTTCAAAATCAATTAAATCATGAAAAAAGTAATGATTGGAAGGTGATTGCTAATTTATTGCCTTATCTATGGACGTTCAAGGGGCGAGTGATTTTGGCTTTATCTTGCTTAATTGCTGCAAAGGTTGCCAATCTGGGTGTACCAATTTTGCTCAAGGTCTTGGTTGATTCAATGAGCATTTCCCCAGGATTGCAAACTTTGATAGTGGTTCCTGTAGCGCTCATCATCGCCTATGGATTATTGAGGTTATCCGCCTCACTGTTTACAGAATTACGGGAGCTCATTTTTTCAAGGGTGACCGAGAGTGCAGTGAGAACTGTTGCACTTCAAGTATTTGAGCATTTGCATGCCTTATCTTTGCGTTTTCATTTATCAAGACAGACTGGTGGAATGACCAGAGATATTGAGAGAGGCACAAGAGGCATCCAGTCATTGATCTCTTATTCTTTGTACAGTATTTTGCCAACGATGGTGGAGCTTGGTTTGGTGCTTGGCTATTTCGTCTGGGCTTATAACTATTTATTTGCTCTGATTACTTTGATCGCATTGGTTTTATATGTGATTTTTACGATTGTTGTGACTGAATGGCGCACAAAATATCGCAAGAGAATGAACGAGCTTGACTCAAGGGCCCACCAAAGAGCAGTGGATGCTTTGATCAATTTTGAAACAGTTAAATATTTTGGTAATGAGGAATATGAGTCTAAGCGTTACGATGAAAATCTTCATCGTTATCGTGAAGCCGCTATTCAATCTCAAAGATCTCTTGCGGTGCTCAATGTTGGACAGCAAACCATCATTGCCACAGGTCTGATTCTAATTTTGTGGCAGGCCACCATCGGTGTATCAAATGGATCAATGACCTTGGGGGATCTGGTACTGGTGAATGTGCTGATGATTCAGCTGTATATACCCCTTAATTTCTTAGGAGTGATTTATCGAGAAATCAAGCAAGCTTTGATCGACATGGATCGGATGTTCAAGTTGCTTGGCACTGATCGAGAAATTGCTGATCAAGAGGGCGCTCAGGATTTAGTGATAAAGAATCAATCGCTGGGGCCGCACATTCAATTTCATGATGTTTCATTTTCATATGAGCGCAATCGCCAAATCTTAAAAAGCATTGATTTTGAGGTTCTACCCGGAAAAACCACAGCGGTTGTTGGTCACAGTGGCGCTGGCAAAAGTACTCTAGCGCGATTATTGTTCCGTTTTTATGATGTGACCAAGGGTTCAATTGAATTTGATCAGCAAAATATTCAAGCGGTGAAACAAAAAAGTTTAAGGGCTTGTATTGGTATTGTTCCTCAAGATACGGTTCTTTTTAATGACACGATTGCCTATAACATTGCTTATGGCCGTCCTGGAGCTTCGCAAGAAGAAATTGAGTCGGCTGCCAAAGCTGCTCAAATTCATGACTTCATCACATCATTGCCAGATGGCTATAACTCAGCGGTGGGTGAGCGCGGCTTGAAGTTATCGGGTGGCGAAAAGCAACGAGTGGCCATTGCCAGAACGCTGTTGAAAAATCCATCCTTTTTGATTTTTGATGAAGCGACTTCTGCATTGGATTCTGAGACTGAGAGAGCCATTCAGAAAGAATTGATGGCTTTGGCTAAAAATCGCTCAACCTTGATCATTGCGCACCGCCTATCAACCATCGTTTATGCCGATCAAATCTTGGTGATGGACGATGGTTGCATCATTGAGAGAGGTACCCATGATGAGCTCTTATCTTTGGGTGGTCGTTATAGTGACATGTGGCAAGTGCAACAATCTCAAACCAAGCTAATATCCTGATATGGTAATTAAAAATACCCCTCAATTCTTAAGGGCTGCATTTGATGCAGCCTTAAAAACAGCTGACCCTCAAGTGATGTTGCCCGATGGTTTGCGTAAAGTTTTTAGCGCGCCTTTAAAGGGGCGATGCTTGGTTTTAGGTGCTGGAAAAGCGGCAGCTTCTATGGCTGTGGCTCTTGAGCAATATGCCAAAGACAATTGGCCGCAAGCAAAGCTTGAGGGTATGGTCATTACTCGTTATGGTCATGGTTTACCAACCAAGAGTATTCAAGTGATTGAGGCCGGTCATCCAGTGCCTGATGAAGCAGGTCTTAATGGCGCCAAAGAAACGCTGCGTTTGATCAGAACCTTGCAGCCAGGCGATCAACTGATTGCGCTTATCTCAGGCGGCGGATCAAGTCTTTTGACCTTGCCAGCTGCAGACTTGAGTATTCAGGATTTACAGATCACCACCCAAGCTTTATTGATGTCAGGCGCACCGATTGGTCAAATGAATATTGTGCGCAAGCATTTGTCCGGAATTTTGGGGGGTCACATGGCCAGAGAGGCTGCTGCTCGTGGCGCAAAGGTTGATGCCTTTTTGATTTCTGATGTGACTGGGGATCATCCATCAAGTATTGCCAGTGGACCTTGCGCACCCGATGAGTCGACATTTGCAGATGCACTTCAAATTCTTAAAGATTACGATTTGCTGCAAGGTCAAATCCCAAAAGTAGCGATGAATTATTTGCAAAATGGTTTGTCAGGTAAAAATCCTGAGACACCAAAATCAGGCGATCCTATTTTTAAACAAATCAATAATCATCTTTTGGCGACTGCCCATTCTTGCTTGGAGGCAGCGGCCAGTTATTGTGAATCCCAGGGCGTCAAGGCAGTTATTTTGGGAGACACAGTCATGGGAGAAGCAAAAGATGTTGCTTTGATGCAAGCCGCACTGGCCCGTGAAATTTTTCTTCATGACCAACCCTTTAAAAAACCAGTGGCCCTTCTCTCGGGCGGTGAGTGTACCGTCACGATTCCTCATGATGTCAAAGGTCATGGTGGTCGCTGCAGTGAGTTCCTATTATCTTTGTATGTAGCCACACCTGATCTTGGAACGCTGTCTGCCTTAGCAGCCGATACAGATGGCATTGATGGCAGTGAAAATAATGCTGGTGCATGGTTTGCGTCAGAATCTAGAAAACTCATGAATAATGATCATCAATTGGCCAAAGATGGTTTGGCCAAGCATGATAGTTATGGGTTTTTTAAAGATTTAAATACTTTGGTTCACACCGGGCCTACTTTGACCAATGTGAATGATTTTAGAATTTTGCTAATAGATAGTGAGTCTTGATACATGAGTTCAATCAACACAATTGAAATTACTCGTCCTGATGATTGGCATTTGCACGTCAGAGATGGCGATGTGCTGCGTGATGTGATTAAACACACAGCCAGTCAATTTGAGCGGGCCATCATCATGCCAAATTTAAAGCCACCTGTGACGACTGCAGAAATGGCGGCTGCTTATAAAAAACGTATCTTGGCAGCCCTACCTGCTGGTAGCTCATTCACGCCATTGATGGTTTTGTATTTGACCGATAACACCTCTGCAGACGAAGTCAAAAAAGCTCATCAAGAGGGTGTGGCTGGTTTCAAGCTATATCCTGCAGGTGCTACTACCAATAGCGATGCTGGTGTCACCGATATTAAAAAGTGTGCCAAAGCTTTAGAGGCGATGGAGGCTTGCGGTATGCCTTTGTTGATCCATGGAGAGGTAACGCATGCCGATGTTGATGTGTTTGATCGTGAAGCGGTGTTTATTGATCAAGTATTAGAGCCTTTAAGGAATCGCCATCCAGGCTTGAAAATTGTTTTTGAGCACATCACCACGCGCCAAGCAGCGCAGTATGTTGAGTCTGCTGATAACAAGCGCTTTGGTGCCATTGCTGCCACCATCACACCTCAGCATTTACTGTATAACCGCAATGCAATTTTTAGTGGTGGGATGCGCCCCCACTACTATTGCTTGCCAGTTTTAAAAAGAGAAGAGCATCGCCAAGAATTGGTGCGAGTCGCAATCTCTGGTAATTCAAGATTTTTCTTAGGCACTGACAGCGCGCCACATTACAAAGGCGCAAAAGAAAGCGCTTGTGGTTGCGCAGGTTGCTACACAGCTTGGCATGCCATGCCTTTGTATGCAGAAGTTTTTGATCAGGCCAATGCCCTTGATCGCTTAGAAGCATTTGCCAGTCACTTTGGCCCAGACTTTTATAAGCTACCCAGAAATACAGGTAAGTTGATCTTGAAACGCCAGACCCAAACAATCCCTGATGAATTTCCAGTTGGGGACAGCACAGTTGTGCCGCTGCGAGCCGGTGAAAATCTTGCTTGGACAATAGTCGGTTAGACTAGTAGGGCAGAGTCGGTAAGGCAACCGCTGCCTTGGTAACAAGGGGGAGGAAAGTCCGGACTCCATAGGACAGGGTGATGGCTAACAGCCATCCACGGTGACGTGAGGAATAGGGCCACAGAGACGAGCGTATTTAGTTACGGTGAAACGCGGTAACCTCCACTCGGAGCAATCCCAAATAGGCAAGCGTTGAGGCGGTCCGCTGAGCTTGCGGGTAGGGAGCTTGATTTCACTGGTAACGGTGAAACTAGATGAATGGTTGCCCCTGCATGAAAATGCGGGCGACAGAATCCGGCTTAATAGCCGGCTCTGCACTTCTTACTTGCGTTGATTACAGTTCAATCAATTCAATGCTGTGTGTGATTTCTGCAGTTTTGCCGAGCATGATGGTTGCTGAGCAATATTTATCGTGTGAGAGTTCAACAGCCTTTTCAACACGGCTTCTGTCTAAATTTTTACCACTCACAGTAAACGTCATGTGAATCTTTGTGAAAATCTTTGGATCCTCATTAGCGCGCTCCGCCTTCAAAGTCACCTGACAATCCTGGATATTTTGTCTAGCTCGTTTCAAAATCATCACAACGTCAAAACAAGTGCATCCGCCAGCCCCAACCAATATCATTTCCATTGGGCGAGGAGCCAAGTTCCGACCGCCGGCATCAGGGGCGCCATCCATGTTCACAAGGTGACCACTGCCGGTTTCTGCAGAAAATGCCATGCCATCAGTGCCCAACCATTTGACCGTTGTTTCCATAATTTCTTTCAAAAACTCACTTATGAGATTAATTTAAGTATCAATGTTTGCCTTAGACAAATTACAAAATATTCAATTAAAACAATAAGTTCCTTGAATAATTGACGATATTAACTATAATTTCTAAGAGCAAATGCTTTTCTATTGATGATTTTAGCTAATTCTTTGTTTGTCTCCTCCACCCTCTATTCAGGTGGATTTCAGCCTGGGATATCTTCCTGGGCTTTTTTTTGCTACAATTTAAGGCTTTCCTAAGTTGCCCATTAGGGAAAAGCTGTACCAGCTGTTGATTTTGAACTGCGAGCCTGCAAGCATAAGCGGAGCCAAAGGGATGAGAAATGGTTGTTTTTAGGGCTTAACAATTTAAGGTAATCATGAAAACTTTCTCAGCAAAACCGCATGAGGTGAAGCGTGAGTGGTTCGTGATTGACGCTACGGACAAAGTCCTCGGTCGTGTCGCCAGTGAAGTGGCACACCGTCTACGCGGCAAGCACAAACCAGAATTCACCCCCCACGTTGATACAGGCGACTTTATCGTCATCATCAATGCTTCTAAGTTGCGCGTAACTGGCACTAAGGGCTTGAATAAAAAATACTACACGCACAGTGGCTATCCTGGCGGCATCTACGAAACTAACTTCGACAAGATGCAAGCTCGTTTCCCTGGGCGTGCTCTCGAGAAGGCTGTTAAGGGCATGTTGCCTAAAGGCCCACTTGGCTATGCAATGATCAAGAAATTGAAAGTTTATGCAGAAGCTGACCACCCACACTCGGCTCAACAGCCAAGCGTTCTTGAGATCTAAGGAGCCGATATGATTGGAAACTGGAACTATGGTACTGGCCGTCGTAAGAGCTCAGTAGCCCGCGTATTCATCAAGGCTGGTAAAGGTGAAATTCTTGT
>JBFZCN010000041.1:0-3172 GCA_041307985.1 Burkholderiales bacterium | reverse complement strand
CACGCTTGTTAGCTGCTGCTGGATTGATCTCAACAAAGTTATCTTGTTGCAATTCAGCCAACCATGGATTTGCGCGAGTCTCTTCACCACCACCCTCGTACTCCACCAAACGACCTGAAGTTAGGATGATTGGGAATTTCTCATGCATCTTGTCAGCGATATTCTTATCCTGAACTGACTTGTAGAGGACTGGAAGACGCCATGCTGTCTTTCTATCTTCATGCGTTGGGTACTTCGCCATCAAGTCAGGACGTGTGCCGTACAAAGGCTCACGGTGCTGAGGAATTGGATCAGGGAAGTTCCAAACCACTGCACGTGCCTTAGCATTACCGAATGGATGACATCCATGGTTCTTCATGATCACGCGAATCATGCCGCCTGACAAGTCAGTCTTCCAGTTTTTACCTTCAGCAGCTTTTTTCTCTGCATCGGTCAACTCATCCCACCAACCAAGCTTCTTCACCAAGGCGTGATCAAATTCTGGGTAGCCAGTTTTGATATCAGCGCCTCTAGAATGTGAGCCATTTTCAGCCAAGAGAGTTTTACCTTCTCTTTCAACACCGAAGTTGGCGCGGAAGTTACCACCGCCATCCATCACGTGCTTGCTGGTGTCATAAAGATTCGGACTACCTGGGTGTTTCATCTCAGGTGTACCGTAGCAAGGCCATGGCAAACCGAAATAATCACCAGTTGTATCGTAGCCAGTCACTGGATCTTTACCACCTTTAGACTTCAATGTCTTCACGTCAAACACGTGCATCATGCGCATGTGAGCTTTTAGACGCTCTGGTGAGTGACCTGTGTAACCAATGGTCCAAACAGCTCTGTTGATTTCACGCAAGATGGATTCAACTTCTGGTTCTTTCCACTCTTTGCCAGCGAACTTGCTCTTCAACATCTTGTAGTTCTTTGACAACTCATTGCCAAATCCAAGCTTGTCGGCCATTGCTTGCATGATCACGTGGTCAGGCACTGACTCGAACAATGGGTCAATGACTTTCTCGCGCCACTGAACTGAACGGTTAGACGCAGTTGCTGAACCAACAGTTTCAAACTGTGTACAAGCAGGCAACAAGTAAACCGCACGGTCCTTGTTGACTTGAGCGCCCTCAACTTGCATCGCAGCCATCGCAGCAGTAGCACTTGGGTATGGATCAACCACCACCAATAACTCCAACTTGTCCATGGCTTTCTTCATGTCAAGACCGCGGGTTTGTGAGTTTGGAGCATGACCCCAGAAGAACACACCCTTCACGTTATTGCTTTGATCTATTAGCTCTTTTTTCTCAAGTACAGCATCCACCCAACGTGAAACTGTTGTACCAGATTTTTCCATCATGTTAGGAGCAAACTGAGCTTTGATCCACTCGTAGTCCACGCCCCAAACAGCTGCGTAGTGCTTCCATGAACCTGGAAGAAGACCATAGTAGCCTGGCAATGAGTCTGGGTTAGGACCTACGTCAGTAGCACCTTGAACGTTATCGTGACCACGGAAAATGTTTGTTCCGCCGCCCGTCTTACCAACGTTACCTAATGCCAACTGCAAGATACATGAGGCACGCACCATGGCGTTACCGATGGTGTGTTGAGTTTGACCCATACACCAAACGATTGTTCCTGGACGGTTCTCATGAAGTGTTTTAGCAACTTTAAAGACTTCTGCTTCAGTAGCACCGCAAGCTTCTTGAACATTTGCAGGATTCCATTTTGCAAGAACATCTTTCTTGACATCTTCCATGCCATGAACACGGTCATTGATGTACTTCTTGTCTTCCCAACCATTGTTGAAGATGTGATAAAGAACACCGAACAAGAATGGAATGTCTGAGCCAGAACGAATACGAACATACTGATCAGCTTTTGCAGCAGTGCGCGTGTAACGTGGATCGACTACGATCATCTTGCAGCCAGCTTCCTTAGCATGCAACATGTGCAATAGTGAAACTGGGTGAGCTTCAGCAGCATTTGAACCAATGTAGATAGCAGCTTTAGAATTCTGCATATCGTTATAGCTGTTGGTCATCGCGCCATAACCCCAAGTATTCGCTACACCCGCCACTGTTGTTGAGTGGCAAATACGCGCTTGGTGGTCTGTGTTATTTGTACCGTACATAGAAACGAACTTACGTAGCAAGTAAGCTTGTTCGTTGTTGTACTTTGATGAACCAATGAAGAATATTGAATCAGGGCCTGAAGTCTTTTTCAAGCTCTTCATCTTGTTGGTAATCTCATCAAGGGCTTGATCCCAGCTGATCTTCTCATACTTACCGTTAACCAGTTTCATTGGGTACTTCAAGCGGAATTCACCGTGACCGTGTTCACGAATCGCCGCACCCTTGGCACAGTGTGCGCCCAAGTTGATTGGTGAATCAAACACAGGCTCTTGACGAGTCCAAACGCCGTTTTCAACTACCGCGTCAATGGCACAGCCAACTGAGCAGTGTGTACAAACAGTACGTTTAACTTCGATCTTGCCTTTGCCGTCCATCTTTGAACCAGCACCAACAGATGCCTTAGCTTTTTGAACCAGCGTTAGCTGTGATGCTGCCAATCCAACACCCACACCAACGCCAGAGCGCTTGAGGAATGTACGGCGATCCATCATTGGGATCGCGGATTGCAGACTGCGCGCCAGACTTCCGACCATTTGGACAGAGTGACGAGAAGCTGCAGCAACTTGATTTGATGATTTACGAATGAGACTCATGGTTAGACCCTTTAAGAATCAATAAATAAAAAACTCTCGTTAATTAAACGAGAGTAGTTTTGTAATATTTACGAATATGATCAGACAACTTGTAACCTTTATTGTTGTCATCAATCATGGTAGACGCTTGTTCAGCAATGGCTGTTCCCAATGGTGTTTGAGACACAACTGCTACTGCGCCTGCAGTAACACCTGCTGTAACAAAGAATTTTCTGCGCGAATCTTTGTGTTTGTTTTCACTCATAACTATCTCCTATTAATTCTTAACAATTTGCCACTAAATTACAAAAGTAACACTTGCATTTATGGTCTAACTATAAACCTATATTATTTTTTTTGCACACCATAAATCAAATAGTTGACTAGGGGTTTCCCTAAGTAAAAAGGCTTGCTGAGTCTTAATCTGCAAGCCTTTCTCCACTAATGCTTAAGTAAAAAATAGATTGATTTTTTATAACTTTATTC
>JBFZCN010000040.1:0-4354 GCA_041307985.1 Burkholderiales bacterium | reverse complement strand
TTGATTCAGCAATTTCTCAACAAAGACCTGAGCCAATTCTCTTGGATTGGCTTTCCAGGCTTTGGATAACTGCATTGCAATATTGGTTGCTAAATCTCCGTGCTCGACAACCTTTGGGCGCTCTACATGTGGCTCTGGCAAAGATTCTGCGATGCCTCGCTCTTTGGCTATCTGAGCCAAAGCATCTTGCATCAAGGAAATAATTTGTTTTTTAATGACTGGCAGCATAGGAGATCAGTTTATCAGTTAACTTTTAGTGTTAATCTTTGCTTATGTTATATAAATTTCAATGTAAAAAATCAGCAGATGTTTTGATGTTAGAAGATCTAACTTCAAAAATATTTACCATCATTGGCAGACCCTTGGAGCCAAGAGGTATCTTTTTATTAGAGCAACTGCCAACGGCGATTTCAAAATTAGAAGCCGCCGTAGCAGAAGACATTGAACGCAAAAAGAATGTCTCTGAGGATAAGCCTGAGACATCCTCAGAAGAATCTGGCCACAGCATCAACCATGATCGCTTGGGGCAAAGAGCATATCCATTCATAAGCTTACTCAAAGAAGCTTTGCTTAACGAAGAGATGGTATCTTGGGGCGTTTAACAAAATCCGCTTGCTGATCTTCACCAATGCGACCCACATCAAAATATTGAGCCTGTGGGTTTGCTAAATAAAAACCACTCACACTAGATGATGGCGTCATGGCCATTGACTCAGTTAAAGCCATATCAATTTCATCAGCTTTTAAGCATTCAAACATATCTTTTTTAACCAAGTGGTCTGGGCATGCTGGGTAACCTGGGGCCGGACGAATACCTTGGTACTTTTCCTGAATCAAATCTTCATTACTTAAACCCTCATCAGAAACATAGCCCCAAAGTTCAGTTCTGACTCTTTGATGCATCTTTTCAGCGAATGCTTCTGCGAAACGATCTGCTAAAGCCTTCAACATGATTGAACTATAGTCATCGTGTTTGTTTTCAAACTCTTTGAGTTTCTTTTCAATGGCATGACCTGCCGTTACCGCAAACATGCCAACATAATCAGAAACGCCAGATTCTTTAGGTGCTACAAAATCAGCTAAACAGCGATTTGGTTTCTTAATACCATCAACAACAGGACGATCGCTTTGCTGACGATAATTCTTCCATGTCAACAAGACATCCTGCCTACTTTCATCTGCGTAGATTTCAATATCATCACCAACGCTGTTCGCTGGATACAGGCCAATCACTGCATTGGCTTGCAACCAACGGCCTTGAATGATTTTTTGCAGCATGGCCTGAGCATCCGCAAACACCTTTTGCGCAGCATCTCCAACCACCTCATCTTTTAATATCTGCGGGTATTTTCCTGCTAAATCCCATGTCTGAAAGAATGGTGTCCAATCAATGCATTGGGCAATGTCTGCCAAATCGTAATTCTTAAAAACCCGACGCCCGATAAATTTAGGCTTGATGATTTTTTGCTTGCCCCAGTCAATGATTTCTTTATTGGCTCTTGCTTCTTCAATGCTGATGATGGGAGTTTGTTTTTTATTGGCATGTTGAACCCGAATTCTTTCGTAGTCCGCCTGCAAATCATCAATGTATTTTTCAGCGCCATCTTCTGATAGCAAACTTGATGCCACAGAAACTGCTCTAGAGGCATCCGGCACATAAACCACAGGGCCTTCATAGTGAGGTGCAATTTTTACTGCCGTATGAACCCTTGATGTGGTTGCCCCACCAATCATCAATGGCATTTTTTTAGACCTGAAGTAATCATCACGTTGCATCTCTTCAGCAACGTAAGCCATTTCTTCCAATGATGGTGTGATCAGGCCTGACAATCCAATCAAATCAGCCTTTTCTTCTTTGGCCATTTTTAGGATTTCATTACACGGCACCATCACACCCATGTTCACAACATCAAAGTTATTACACTGAAGCACCACCGTCACAATATTTTTACCAATATCGTGAACGTCGCCTTTGACGGTTGCCATGATGATTTTTCCGCGAGAACGCACGTCTCCGCCGCCCTCAAGAATCTGTCGCTTTTCTTCTTCGATGAATGGGATCAAATGAGCAACTGCTTGCTTCATGACTCGGGCACTTTTCACGACCTGGGGCAAGAACATTTTTCCAGCGCCAAACAAATCACCCACCACATTCATACCATCCATCAGTGGTCCTTCGATGACCTCAATCGGACGACCGCCCGCGCTTGATATCTCAAGACGCATTTCTTCAGTATCTTCAACAATGTGCGAAGTCACACCGCGAACCAAGGCATGCGTTAAGCGCTCTCTGACAGAGCCCTCACGCCAGGCCAAAGTCTCTTCTGCACGAGCGCCGCCACCTTTATATTCGTCGGCGATTTCTAGCAAACGCTCAGTCGGTGTCTTGCCTTCTTTTTCAACAAAGCGATTTAAAACAACATCTTCAACACGTTCTTTCAATTTTTCATCTAGATCAGCATAAACGCCCAACTGACCAGCATTCACAATACCCATGTCTAAGCCAGAGCGGATCGCATGATATAAAAATACCGTATGAATCGCTTCGCGAACAACATCGTTGCCCCTGAATGAGAAGCTCACGTTTGAAACGCCGCCACTCACTTTTGCGCCAGGCAAATTCGCTTTTATCCACGCTGTGGCCTCGATAAAGTCATTGGCATAGTTATCGTGCTCATCAATACCAGTGGCAATCGCAAAAATATTTGGATCGAAAATAATATCTTCTGGAGGAAAGTCCATCTCTTCAACCAAAATCTTGTAGCTTCTTTGGCAAATCTCAATTTTTCTTTGATAGGTATCGGCCTGACCTTTTTCGTCAAAAGCCATGACCACTGTTGCTGCACCATAGCGTCGAATCAATTTGGCTTGTTGCCTGAATAAGTCTTCGCCCTCTTTCATGGAAATCGAGTTAACGATGGCCTTACCCTGAACGCACCGCAACCCCGCTTCGATGACTGACCATTTTGATGAGTCAATCATGATCGGTACCCTAGAAATGTCTGGCTCTGAGGCAATCAAATTTAAAAAGCGCACCATCGCCGCTTTTGAATCGAGCATCGCTTCATCCATGTTGATGTCAATGATCTGAGCACCGTTCTCAACTTGGTTTCTTGCTACCGATAAAGCTTCGTCGTATTGCTCATTCAAAATCATTCTGGCAAATGCTTTTGAACCGGTGACGTTGGTTCTCTCGCCCACATTCACAAAACCCACGTGCGGACTTATATTGCATGGCTCTAAACCAGACAACTTCATTGGAGGTATCTGCTTTGTTGCTGACATCAAACAGACTCCTTATAAGCGTTCCAGCGACGACTTGGTCTCTTAGCAACCGCATCTGCAATTGCCTTGATGTGTGCAGGCGTAGTTCCGCAGCAACCGCCCACCAAATTAACCAAACCATCCTTAGAGAATTCATCTAACAATCGGGATGTCATTTCTGGTGTTTCATCAAAGCCCGTATCACTCATGGGGTTGGGTAGACCTGCGTTGGGATAACAAGATACTGCTACATCACATACTTTGGCCAATTCAGCAATGTATGGGCGCATCAGCGTTGCACCTAAAGCGCAATTAAGCCCAAACGTTAAGGGCTTAGCATGACGCAAACTATTCCAAAACGCCTCAACTGTTTGACCAGACAAAATTCGTCCCGATGCATCCGTTACCGTTCCAGAAATCATGATTGGTAAGCGAACCTGCTTTTCTTCAAAAAACTCATCAATTGCAAACAAAGCAGCCTTTGCATTAAGCGTATCAAATATTGTTTCAACCAAAAACACATCTGCGCCGCCCTCATACAAAGCCTCAACCTGCTCTTTATATGCCTGGCGCAATTGCTCAAACGTCACGTTTCTAACGGCTGGATCATTCACATCAGGAGAAATGCTGGCTGTCTTTGGGGTTGGTCCCACTGCACCAGCAACAAATCTTGGTTTGTCTGGTGTTGAAAATTCATCACAAGCCTGCTTGGCTAATTTTGCCGCAGCCAAATTCATTTCTCTGGCTAACTCAGGCATTTTGTAATCATCTTGCGCAATCGTTGTTGCACCAAATGTGTTTGTTTCGATTAAATCGGCACCAGCAGCCAAATATTGACGATGAATATCTAAAATAATTTCAGGGTGAGTGATGTTCAGTAACTCGTTATTACCTTTTAAATCAATCGCATGATTTTCAAAACGAGTTGACTCAGGCAAACCGCGGTATTGCTGCTCATTTAATTTGCGCTGTTGAATCATGGTGCCCATGGCACCATCCAAGACCAAAATACGGTCCTTTAATAATTGGGGCAAGGTTGCGCCGCGGGTATAAAGCATAAGTAAAACTCTTATTTGGCCACAAATGATTG
>JBFZCN010000039.1:0-4070 GCA_041307985.1 Burkholderiales bacterium | reverse complement strand
CTCAATTAACTGAGGCTGAGCCTGTGGAATCATTTTGAGCAATGTGATGATTGGTTTAACAGCATCAAAAGATTTTTGGTGGCAGTGACCGTGTAACAAGATTTGTTGCTCACAAGCTTTTAATTTTGGAGTAAAGCGACCGGCTGTTGCTTCTGACACCAAAAACTCTTCAAAGGTCTGGCTGCCTTTGGCCAAAGTCTTTGCTGAATCACCCAGGCCCATCACCAAAAACTCATCGCGCAAGGTCAAAATACAAGAAGGCTCTAAACCAATGATCGGAATATTCTTCTCTGTGTAGCGTGTAAAGGCATCCAATAATTCTTGGGCACTGGCACGGGCTTCATTGACCATACCACTGGCCAAATAAGTTCTGCCACAGCAATAGTGACCTTGTTTTTTCTGTGGAATGTGAACGGTATAGCCGCTGGCCTCAAGCACATTGACGGCCGCTTTGATATTTTCTGTTTCAAAGCAACCATTGAATGTATCTGCCCACAAAACCACAGGTTTGATGCTGACAAACAAAGCTTCTTCAGTGCTACCGATCATTGAGCGCCAAGCTGTGTCACGGCGCCAAGTGGGCAAGCTGCGTTTGGCAGATATCTGCGTGATCTTTTCACCTAGAAGCGCTAGACCTGGAATCTTGTTTCTTAAATTCAATAAAAATGCCAAACCAGGGATGGCTGCAATGTGATGAGAGTAGCGTGGCAAGTGAGCAATCAAGCGATCTCTGAGGGTCCAGCCATGAGCTTGTTTGTAGTGGCTTAAATACTCAATCTTCATTTTTGCCATATCAACACCCGTAGGGCACTCGCGTTTACATCCTTTACAGCTGACACATAAATCAAAAGCTTCTTTAACCTCTTCAGACAAGAATGCATCTTTGCCCAATTGATTGGACAGGGCTAAGCGCAATGTGTTCGCGCGACCTCTGGTCAAATGTTTCTCATCACGGGTCACTCGATAACTTGGGCACATCGTGCCAGCATCAAACTTGCGGCAATGACCATTGTTGTTACACATCTCAACAGCTTTTGCAAAACCGCCGCTTGGGTCGCCGCCAGTTCCGGGTGCGGTTGTTTCCTCAGTGACTGGGTTGTTCTGCACATCCCAGCTTGACCAGTCTAAGGAGGTCTTGAGTGGAATCACACGGTATGTTTGCGGAAACCTGAACAAAGACTCGTCATCCATCTTCGGAGGATTGATGATCTTGCCTGGGTTGAATAAGTTATTTGGATCAAAAGCGTGTTTGATCTCGCCGAGTGCTTCAGTGAGCTTTGGACCAAATTGCCACTGAATCCACTCACCACGACAGATGCCGTCGCCATGCTCGCCACTGAATGCACCCTTGTAGCGCTTCACCAATGCTGCAGCTTCTTCAGCGATCGCGCGCATCTTCTGTGCACCGCCACGACGCATATCTAGGATTGGGCGAACGTGCAGGGTGCCTACTGATGCGTGGGCATACCATGTACCGCGCGAGCCATACTTTGAGAACACCTCAGTGAGATCTTGGGTGTACTCTGCCAAGCTCTCTAAAGGAACGGCGCAGTCTTCAATGAAGCTCACTGGTTTGCCATCACCTTTTAAGCTCATCATGATGTTCAAACCAGCTTTGCGAACTTCCCATAAATTCTTTTGAGACTCAGCGTTGACCATCTCTACCACGCAACCAGGGTGGCCTAAGTCAGCCATCAAGGTGACCAAGTCTTTGACTTTTTGCTCAAGAGGGGCGAGCTCTTCACCAGAGAACTCCACCAACAGAATAGCTTCAGGAGTTTTGCCTGCAACATCAATCAAAGCAGTTTCAATCACTGATTTAAATGCAGGGTTGCTGCGTGATAAATCAATCATGGTTCGATCGACGAGTTCAACAGCGGATGGCTTTAATTTAACAATGTGCTGTGCGCTGTCCATCGCTTCATAAAAGCTGGTGAAATTAACCACGCCCAAGGTTTTATGTTTTGGTAATGGAGACAGCGCAAGGCGTAATTGCTTGTAATAAGCCAAACTGCCTTCACTGCCCACCAAGAGGTGTGCCAAGTTCACTTGGCCGTCTTGCGTGTAAGGGCGCACACTTTGATTATTGAATATATCTAAGTTGTAACCTGCGACCCGGCGCATCACTTTGGGCCACTTCGCTTCAATCTCTGCTTGATGCTGATGAGCCAGCGATTGAACAAATTGACCGAGCTCTAGAGCCTTGCCAGTTGCATGTTTCATCAAACCAAATGAAGCTTCTTGGCCATTGGCCAACCATGCATCAACACCTAAAACGTTGTGAACCATGTTGCCGTAGGCAATTGATCGACTGCCGCAAGAATTGTTGCCGGCCATGCCGCCAATCGTTGCTTGCGCTCCGGTCGAGACATCGACCGGATACCAAAGCTGATGTTTTTTGAGTGTCGCGTTCAAGTGATCAAGCACAATGCCTGGCTGAACATCCACATAGCCTTGCTCAAGATTGATATCTAGAATGTTTCTGAAATATTTGGTGTTATCAATCACCAATGCAGGACCTGTTGTCTGGCCACATTGGCTTGTGCCACCACCTCGAGGTAAAACAGGAACGCCAAGATCAGCAGCTATCTGAATGGCAGCAACAATGTCTTCTGCAGTTTTTGGAACAAAGACCGCGACAGGCATGGTTTGATAAATAGAGGCATCGGTGGCATAGCGCCCACGACTGGCCATATCAGTCATCACCTCGCCAGACGTTTCAGATTCCAGCCGTTTGGCTAAAAAATTGGTGTCAATCATGACTTCTTGGTAGGTGAGTGGCTTATTCATGCTTTGACTGAATGAGATAAGTTTTCTGATTCCATCAACTGAATCACCACATCACGTTTATTCATCACGTGATTCATCATGACTCGCTTCATGCGCGCGCCGTCGCGCGCTTTGAGCGCATCAATCATCTCTTGATGTTCACCCACAGCTTTTTCCCATTTCAATTCATCTTGGTTTGAGCGAAAGCGCAAAGCTTCAATGCGAGCATTGACTTGAACAAATAGCTGACTCAAGACTGGATTGCCTGCGGCTGTATTGATGGCATTGTGTATTTTTAAATTCAATTTGTAATAGCTCGATAAATCGCGGCGAGCATAAGAAGCCATCATTTCGTAATGCATGGCTTCTAATTCAGATAGGGCGGCATCCGTGATATTTTGAGCCGCTAACTCACCAGAGAAACCTTCAAGATTGGCAATCACATCAAATGTATTGATCACATCCTCTTTGCTCAATTGAACGGCAATCGCGCCGCGATTGGCAATCAATTCAACCAAGCCATCAGCTGCTAAACGTCTGATCGCTTCACGAATCGGGGTGCGTGACACATTGAGTTGCTCGGCCAGTTCGCGCTCGTTCAATTTGCTGCCAGGGGCAATCGCACCTTCGACCAATAAACTGCGTAGTTTTTGGAAAGTGATTTCGTGCAAATTTTGCGAATTTAGCTGAATAATGGAAGCCTTCAAGAAAACCTATTTTTGTATACACATTTAATATAACCGATAGGGATTTTAAAAAGAAGGGCAAAAAACCCCTTATTTACCTAGTATTTACCACTATAGGGAAAGTCATAGACTATATTTTTTGCATACAAAACTGCAAATTCTCAAAAAATGACTTACACTTTCGACACGACAAACAATAAAACCGAGTGAGACCAACCATGCTAAAACTTGATAATCATTCATCTGGACGCCACTGTTTGCTCATTCCAGGCCCAAGTCCTGCGCCGGCACGTGTTTTAAGAGCCATCAGCTTCCAAACCATCGACCACCGTGGTCCTGAGTTTGGTCAGTTGGGCCTGAAGTTATTGGCTGACATGCAAAAGATTTTCAAGACCAAGCACCCCGTCATCATTTACCCTTCATCAGGAACTGGTGCTTGGGAAGCCGCTTTGGTCAATACTTTGTCTGCTGGCGATCTCGTCTTGATGTATGAAACTGGCCAATTTGCTACTTTGTGGCAAAAGCTGGCTGATCGTTTGGGCATCAAAACAGAATTCTTAGGTAAGCCAGGCACAGAAGGTTGGCGCTATGGTGTTGATGCAGCCATGATTGAAG
>JBFZCN010000038.1:0-4869 GCA_041307985.1 Burkholderiales bacterium | reverse complement strand
CCCAGTAATCATGAGTCTGCATTGATTCATAGACATAAGCCATCTCTAGGGTAGCTTCAATTTTGGCTAGACCGATTACCAAATAAAAGCCACCAGTTTTCTTATGGCGTAAGCGACTACCGATTGAAAATAAACTGGGGTGTGTTTTGCGCATCATTGACTGATTCTCATTGTGTGACTCGATTATTTTTCCAAAGTGAAAACTGAGTATAAAAAATAAAGAGCAAGCCCCAAATTGCAATCGATGCATAAGCTGCGGCCCAGCCGTTATAGCCAAAATAACGACTGATATCTAAAGTTGCTCCGAATAGGGCGGGGCCCACCAATCCTGCGCCAAACCCCATCAATGAATGCAAGCCCATCGCAGTACCTTTGATGTCTTGTGGAACGCTGATCACAAGACCAGCCGTCAAAGTGGCGGAGTCGGCCATGACAAAAATTGCATGAATCAAAGCAAGGGCAACAATGACAGTCCAATGAGAGTCCACTGATAAACCCAAAGAAATCCCACTGATGGCACTGCCAATCATCACCCAATATACCCAGCGGTGTCGACCAACCCTTAAAGCCATTTCATTGCCAAGGATCGAGGCTGGAATGCTGATGATGTTCAAAAAAGCCACGATCAAGGTGGCGCTGACCAAAAAGGGTTGCCCTGGAGCTGCAATTGATGCGCAATAAGTAAAGAACGCCACCAACCAAGCGCGCGTTGCAAACAGTTCTAGCGTGTGCGCGCTGTAACCCAACATATAACCAACCGCTTCTTTCAGAGCCAATACTTTTTTCCAGCGCGCAACTGGAAAGGTATCACTTAAACTCATTTGTATATCAAAGATGCCTTTTTCACCGGGAAGCGCTTTTGTTCCTAGCCAAGTAAGAGCGCCAGCACTCATTGGACCGATGGCAATCAAGATGAATGCCAATGACCAAGAAAACTCTCGGATTAAAACCCCAGAGAGGTAATACGAAGCACCAGTGCCAAGCCCAAAAAATGCCGTGTAGAAGGAAATGTGACGGGTGATTTCACCAGTGGTCACGCGATCAGAAATAATTTTTAAGCCTGGCATGTACATGGCTGATACGCCGGCACCATGAACCATCAAAAAGAACAGAGCGCTGTAAAAACCATTCGCAAAAAATCCAACGCCCAATAAACCTAAACCAGCAGTCAGACCACCAGCCAAATAAACCTGACGGGTATCGATGCGATCAGTGAGGGTGGTGGCAATTGGAACTGCGATCACGTAACCAAGGAAAAAGCTGCTGGCCAAGAACCCGGCCTCGAAATTACTTAGACTCCACTCGGCTTGAATGATGGTCAAAGCTGACGGATAGCAAGCAAACCCCAGAAGGGACAGTGCTTGAGTTAAGAGCATTAAGTAGGTGGTCAAAATAGTAGTTTTTTTAATTGTTATATTGAAAATGATTTTATCCTTAGATGAGTATTCATGGATAATTCAACTAATTATTTAATACCCCCCATGCCTGAACTTCGAGCCCAAGCCCTTCAATTACTGAGCCTTTGTGACCCATCTGAAAAAGGTGCGGCCGTGATCGCCTTGCGGGAGCAATACCTGCAAGGTACCGTCACAATCAATGCTGAGGGGCTTTTCACCGAGACGGGATTGGATATCCCTGGCAGGCCTGCAGCACCTCTTTTAGTCAACCCTGGCTTGGTCAAGCGTCGCTCCATGGCAACAGAGGAGGGTCGCTCAGTATTGATTCATGCTTTGGCTCACATTGAATTCAATGCCATCAATTTGGCTTTGGATGCTGTGTGGCGCTTTCCAAATATGCCCAAAGAGTATTACGAAGACTGGTTAAAGGTGGCAGCTGAGGAATCCTATCACTTTGATTTGCTGAATCGTCATCTACAAAAAAGTGGCTTTAAGTATGGTGACTTTCCCGCTCATAACAGCTTATGGGAAATGGTCAGTAAAACCACTGAATCAATTCTGGCCAGAATGGCTTTGGTGCCAAGAACCATGGAAAGTCGTGGATTGGATGCTTTACCCCCGATACAAGAAAAGCTCTCACAAGCACATGATCAAGAAGCAGTTGCCTTGCTACAAATCATTCTGAACGACGAAATAGGGCATGTTGAAATTGGTAATCGCTGGTTCAACTACCTGTGTCAGCAAGAAAGCCGGGATCCGATTTTGGCCTACGCGGAATTGGTAGAAAAATATGATGCCCCTAAACTCAGAGGCCCATTCAATTACGCCGCTAGAAAAGCGGCTGGTTTCACAGATGCAGAATTAGCTGCATTACAAATCACTGAAACAAACTAAAAGATTTTAAAAGTTCAGTCACTTAATCCGGTTCAATTTGCAACACATCAAAAGCAGCCTTCAAACGTTTTTCATATTTACGTTTCATGTCAGCGGCTTCTTCATCAGACCAGGTTCTAAAACCCTCTTTTGACTTAATCCCAAATTTTTTCTCTTTCAAGATCTTGTTCAAACAAGGTGATATTTCTGTATTGTTGGCTAAGCTTGGGTAAATTTCTTTGGCAGCAATCGCCATGCCTTCCCACCCTGAAATCTCTTTTTGTGTCATAGGGCCAACTGCTGCATAGCGAAAGCCAAAGCTGTAGCGCACAGCCGTATCAACATCCTCCGGTGTGGCAATACCATCATTGACCAGAGCAAGAGCTTCACGCATCAGAGCATGCTGAATACGGTTGGCTAAAAATCCTGGAATGTCTTGATTGACCAACACTGGTTTCTTGCCGGTTTCTTCAAACAATTCGCAAACCTTCTTTGCTATTGTTGGATCAGATGCTTTACCCAAAACAACCTCAACCAATGGCACGATGTGCGCAGGCATGAAGTAGTGCATATTGAACATCCGTTCAGCTGTCTTTAAACTTTGGCAGATCTGACTGATGGGAAAGCCAGAGCTGTTACTTCCTATGGGGATATGTGCTGGAACTCTTTTATCTAATGAAGCAAAAATGGTTTGTTTAAGCGCTAAGTTTTCTGTGACTGTTTCTAGTACTAAAGCTACATCTGCCCAATCGGACCAATCATCAATGACGCCAGTTTGCATCTGTTGATTTGAAATATCAGTCGAGCCCGATCCAGAGCCCAAGCCCTTGGCCAAGTCCATGACTTCAGAAACAACCGCCTTGGCACGCTCAACATTTCTACCTAAAAGAATCACGCCATAGCCACTGCTGATGAATCCGGCAGCAATACCAATGGCCATGGTTCCGGTGCCTAAAACAACGACCTTTTTCATGCTTGCCTCCATTATTTTTATGTCTTCCATCATACCCAAGTCAGCGAACGAGCGTTGTTAGCTAAAAGGGTCATAAAGTCTTTTTTATAAGGGTTTTAACTGAGTCATCGAAGCTAAAAACAGCTTTGTTTTATGGCTTAATCGGTCTAGGATATAGCTTGCATTTAAAAACTGGAAGTCTTTATATTTAATGAGATTTTTCTAGGGATTTGAAGCGCGATATGTAGTGCAGTATGAAGTAAAAGCATCACCAATTAAATATAAAAAATAGAGAGACAGACATGCCCATCATTCAATCCATTGAAGTCACCGCCGTCAGTATTCCACTTGATCATGTGACATCCTTTTCCACCAGAACAGTTTCAGAAAGACATTACTGTTTGGTCAAAGTACGCAGTAAAGATGGCCATGAGGGTATTGGCTTTTGCTACGTTGGTAGTGCCGCAGGTGAACTGGTAAAAATAGCTGTTGAGCAACTCTTTGCGCCAAAATTGATTGGCCAAGACAGTCATCGCACGGAAGGTATCTGGCAAGAAATGTACACCGAGTCGATCTTGCAAGGTCGATCTGGCAGTGTGATGCGCGCCATCTCTATTTTAGATATTGCGCTTTGGGATTTGAATGCCCACTCAGTCAATTTACCTTTGCATCGTTACTTGGGTTCGTTTGTGAATGACCGTGTGCCAGCTTATGCCAGTGGTGGCTATTACTTAGATGGCAAAACACCTGCCAAGCTTGGTAAAGAGATGGAAGCTTATGTGAAGTTAGGATTCAAGGCCGTCAAAATGAAAACAGGTCGCCTAAGTCCCAGAGAAGAAGAGGCTCGTTTGAAAGCTGTGCGATCAGCTGTTGGACCAGACATCATCGTGACCATGGATGCCAATAATGCTTGGCGCGATATTCCAACAGCCATGGAATACATGAAGCGCTTTGAGCAATACAACCCATACTGGATGGAAGAGCCTTTTTCACCTGATGCCATTGATCTTCATGCGCGCCTAGCAAAACTCACCAGCATCACCATTGCCACTGGCGAGATTGAAGTAGGACGTTGGCGTCATCGTGACTTGGTAGAGCAGGGTGGCGCTGAGATACTGCAAACAGATGCTGCTGTATGCGGTGGTATTTCAGAATGGCGCAAGATTGCTGCTTATGCGGATGTGAAGGGTATTACTTTGAGCCCACATTGGTTCCATGATTTACATGCCCCATTAGTAGCAGCAACACCTAATGCACGTTTTGTTGAATTCTTTGTGGATGATCAGGTCTTGAATTTCAGACGACTGATTAACAAGCAATTGAAATTCAAAGATGGTGACTTGATCTTGCACACCACACCAGGTCTTGGTTTTGGTTTTGATGAGAAGGCTGTTAAAAAATATGCAATTGGGAAAAGCGCATGGACCACAATCAAATAAGTCCTGCCAGAGCCAAGCAATATGTTCAAGAGGTATTTGCCAAACTGGGCATGCCTCATGAAGACACCTTGATCGCTGCTGAATACATTGTCAGAGCAGATTTGGTGGGGGCGGATGGACATGGCTTGTTTCGCATGCCTCAGTATGTGCAGCGCTTTTTGCAAGGCGGCATGAACATCCACGCCCATATCAAAACCATCAAAGACAG
>JBFZCN010000037.1:0-4749 GCA_041307985.1 Burkholderiales bacterium | reverse complement strand
GTTGCTTACTTACCGCAGCCAAGCCTTTTATTTTTTGTAATTTCTACCGCTGGAATCATTTACGCAATCAGACCAGGACCATTGGTATTGACGTATAAAAGTAGATTGCTGGGACTTTGTTGTTGCCTGCCTTTACTTTGGCCTAAGTTTCCTGATGTGGCTCATGGCGACTTTAAGGTCACAGTTTTAGATATTGGGCAGGGCACTGCTGTTTTGGTTGAAACACACAGCAAACGTTTGCTTTATGACACTGGTCCAAAAACATCCCCCCAGTCAGATGCCGGAGAAAGAAACGTTTTGCCATTTTTAAGGGGTGAGGGCATTTCATTCATTGATCGAATGGTCATCAGTCATAAAGACACTGATCATGTTGGCGGCGCACTGAGCTTGATGAAAAGTATCACCTTTGGTGATTTATTGGGCACCTTGCCGGAGTGGCATTTTTTGGTCGATAAGGCCAAGGATTCTCAGATACCAGCCTTGCCATGCCAAGCAGGTCAAAGCTGGCGCTGGGATGGGATTTTATTCAAGGTCTGGCACCCAGGCCCGGAGATGACATTTGCCAGCGTGCACCATTCTGGGAAGCCAAATGCACTAAGTTGTGTCATTGAAGTGACAAATGGCCATTACTCATTTTGGTTAACTGGAGATGTTGAGCGAGGGGGTGAGGCAATCATTGCTAATGAATACAGGCCTTCCAATGAATTGGCATCTATTTTGCTTATACCGCACCATGGTAGTGCTACTTCTTCCTCTTCAATATTTCTTGATGCGATCAAGCCGCAATGGGCAGTCGCGCAAGCTGGATATCGGAATCGATACCGCCATCCAAATAAGAAAGTGGTGGAGAGGTACATTGAGCGCGAAATTCCGATTCTTGAGACTGTTCACACAGGTGCTCAAATCTGGAAATTTAATGGTAAGCATTGGTCCCGAAACGATTGGCGTGAATCGCAACGTCGATCATGGCATCAATAGCAATTCATTGAGAAGTGGGAGCAATCCAATATGGTGATAGAAAATAAACATAAATTACCTTTTGACGAAATGTCCTTGGATAGCGCCCAAAGAAATTTTAAGGACGCTCAATTCTCCCGGCCGCATTATCAGCAATTTTCAAAATGGTTAAGTGGGCAGGCAGATCAATATCTTCAGGCTAGGCGTGAAGAGGCTGATTTGATGTTTCGCCGCGTTGGCATCACCTTTGCAGTCTACGGCGAAAGTGCTGGCACTGAGAGAACCATTCCCTTTGATATTGTCCCTAGAATATTTCCAGCTTCTGAATGGAGCCGCATGGAAACTGGCTTGCGTCAGCGCGTGACAGCTTTAAATATGTTTTTGCATGATGTTTACCATGAACAACATATCTTAAAAGCAGGGGTGATACCAAAAGAACAAGTATTGAACAATGTTCAATTCAGACCAGAGATGCTGGGTGTGAATGTTCCTATGAACATTTATGCGCACATCGCCGGCATTGATATTGTCAGAGCCACGCATGGAGAAAACGTTGGGGAGCTTTTTGTTTTAGAAGATAACTTGCGAGTGCCATCCGGTGTCTCTTATATGTTAGAAAACCGTAAGATGATGATGCGCTTATTCCCTGAGCTGTTTTCACAACATCGGGTAGCTCCTGTTGCTCACTATCCAGATTTATTACTAGATACTTTGCGCCAAGCTGCGCCCAATCAAAACATCAATCCAACGGTGGTTGTCTTAACGCCAGGCATGTATAACTCTGCGTATTTTGAGCATGCATTTTTAGCTCAACAAATGGGCGTTGAATTAGTTGAGGGGAAAGATCTTTTTGTTCAAAAAGATGTGCTTTACATGAGAACCACCCAGGGCCCTAAGAAAGTGGATGTGATCTATCGTCGGGTCGACGATGATTTTTTGGACCCTGAAATCTTCAGAGCAGATTCTTCATTGGGAGTTTATGGTCTTTTACGAGCCTACAAAGCAGGCAATGTGGCCATATGTAATGCAATTGGCACAGGGGTTGCTGACGACAAATCTATTTACCCTTATGTGCCAGACATGATTCGTTTTTATTTGGACGAAGAGCCTTTGATTTTAAATGTGCCCACTTATATGTGCCGTAAACCATCTGAGCTGAGCTATGTTTTGGAGAATATGGCAGATTTGGTTGTGAAGGAGGTTCATGGGGCGGGTGGTTATGGAATGCTGGTAGGGCCTGCCTCAACCAAAGCTGAAATCGCCGACTTCAAAGACAAGGTGAAGGCGAATCCTGACGGCTATATCGCACAGCCAACCTTGGCGCTATCGACATGCCCCACCTATGTTGAATCGGGGATAGCGCCTCGTCATATTGATTTGAGACCTTTTGTCTTGTCTGGAAAAGAAGTACGGATGGCTCCAGGTGGTTTGACCCGAGTCGCTCTTAAAGAAGGTTCTTTGGTTGTTAATTCATCACAAGGTGGCGGCACCAAAGATACCTGGGTTTTAGAACATTAAAAATACAAAGGAGATAGTTCATGTTATCTAGAACAGCAGATCATCTTTATTGGATGTCGCGTTATACAGAGAGGGCTGAAAACACTGCTCGGATGTTGGACGTCAACTATCAAATGTCTTTATTACCTCAATCAGCTCAAGTGGCTGAACAAGCATGGAGCTCTTTATTAGAAATCTCAGAGTTGACGTCATCCTTTGATGCTAACTATGGATCGATGTCACCGAGGGACGTGATTCGCTTCATGGTGAGTGATATGCGTAATCCATCTTCAATCATGTGTTGCCTGCAAGCTGCCCGTGAGAATGCAAGAGCGGTCAGAGGGTCAATGACTACTGAATTATGGGAAACAATCAATACCACATGGTTAGATGCACAAAAGATGATGCGTGAAGGCATCTTGGATAAAGCACCACCAGAGTTTTTTGAGTGGGTAAAGTTTCGCTCCCACCAAACAAGAGGGGTGCAGCACGGTACGATGATTCGTGATGAGGTGTTTCATTTCATTCGTTTAGGCACATTCCTTGAAAGAGCTGACAACACTGCTCGTTTACTGGATGTGAAATCATTGACAGCTGAAAATATGCGTGATCAAGGTCATGACTCAGTGGATGATTTCTACTATTGGGCTGCCATATTGAGATCTGTTTCGGCTTTTGAAATTTACCGAAAGGTTTACAGAGACGTCATCACGCCAGAGCGTGTTGCTGAGTTATTGGTGCTGCGTTCTGATATGCCAAGATCCCTGTCAGCTTGCATGGGTGAGGTTGTTGACTTATTGGCCAAGCTCAAGAATTCGCAATCGAGCAAAACAATCACTCAAGCAAGAAACTTGATGGCGGAATTGAGGGACTCTCGCATTGATGAAATCTTGGACCAAGGCTTACATTCTTTTCTCACCAGTTTCTTAGAGCGTGTCAACGAGGTTGGAAGTGGCATCAGTCGAGATTTTTTGTTGCCCATGGAAGAATTGGCTGCTTAACAAAAGTGTAGTTTGTAGATTAATTTTATAAATAAAAGGTTTTATGACGTATTGCATTGCGATTAGATTGGACGAGGGGCTTGTTTTTTTATCTGACAGCAGAACGAATGCAGGAGTTGATGCGGTTTCTAGTTTCAGAAAAATGGCTATTTTTAAAAAAGATGGCGATCGTGTTTTGGTCTTAATGTCTGCCGGTAATTTAGCCATTACTCAGGCTGTAAGGCATTACCTCAGTCACCCTGAGGCAGATGGCCCAAGTATTTGGAATGCCTCGACGATGTTTGAGGCAGCTCAGGTGTTGGGGGATATTGTTCGTAAGGTGCGGGACAGGGATGCTGATGAACTCGAAAAGTCAGGCATTGAATTCAATATTCACTTGATTTTTGGCGGGCAAATCAAGGGGCAGCCACATTCCATTTTTCAAGTCTATTCTGCGGGAAACTTCATTGAAGCAACTGTGGAGACACCTTATTTCCAAATTGGCGAAGCCAAGTATGGCAAACCAATATTAGATCGGGTGATCACTCAGGAAACTCCTTTGAAGGAGGCTGCAAAGTGTGCCTTGATATCGATGGATTCAACCATCAAGTCAAATATTTCAGTAGGTTTGCCTTTGGATTTTCTAATTTATCCCAAAGACGATTTGAAAACTGATCACCTCTTGATCATTGATGAAAAAAATGAATATTTCAAAATGATTCATGAAACCTGGGGAAAAAGACTGCGTCAAATCTTCTCGGAAATAGAGGACCCTGTCTGGTAAAGGCTCTTTGGCCTAAAAAGATGTTTTGGGATTAAATTTTGAGCATTCTTACTGGGTATCGCTATAATTGCGTATTACCCACTAAGCATATTCGATGACTAAATTCATCTTTGTTACTGGTGGTGTGGTTTCTTCCCTTGGGAAGGGTATCGCAGCCGCCTCCTTAGCCGCCATTCTTGAATCGCGCGGCCTAAAAGTCACCCTCTTAAAATTAGACCCCTACATCAACGTTGACCCTGGCACGATGAGCCCTTTCCAGCACGGAGAAGTATTCGTGACGGAAGATGGTGCGGAGACAGACTTGGATTTAGGTCACTACGAGCGTTTTGTATCTGCCAAGATGCGCAAGAGCAATAACTTCACCACTGGTCAGATATATGAGTCTGTGATTCGTAAAGAGCGCCGCGGTGAATATCTAGGTAAAACTGTTCAGGTGATTCCGCACATCACCAACGAAATTCAAAGTTTTGTTGAGCGTGGCGCTAAAGCCAGTCTTGATGGCCAAGCAGATGTGGCTATTTGTGAAATTGG
>JBFZCN010000036.1:0-5638 GCA_041307985.1 Burkholderiales bacterium | reverse complement strand
CTTTGCACAACGTAGAGCCATGGACATTGATGGTCTAGGTGAAAAAATTGTTGATCAGTTGGTCGACCAGTCGATTGTGAGAACCCCGGCTGATTTATATCGCTTGGGGCTAATGGCATTGGCGAACCTTGATCGCATGGGTGAAAAGTCCGCTGAGAACTTACTTCAATCAATCGAAAAATCCAGAAAAAATTCCTTGGCCAGATTTATTTTTGCCCTAGGGATTCGTCACGTTGGTGAAAGCACAGCAAAAGATTTAGCAAAACACTTTGGGCAGATTCATAAGCTGATGGCGGTCAATGAGGAAGAATTACTTCAAGTCAACGATGTGGGCCCCGTGGTTGCAAAATCCTTGCTCAGCTTTTTTAGTGAATCTCATAACAGAGAGGTTGTTGAGCAACTGCTGGCATCAGGCATTGAGCTTGAAGTAGAAACTTCAACAATCAATCCAGAATTGGTTGGTAAAACATTTGTATTGACCGGCACATTGCCAACCATGTCGCGCGATGAGGCTAAAGCACTCTTAGAAAAAGCAGGGGCCAAGGTAGCAGGATCGGTTTCTGCTAAAACACATTTTGTGGTTGCTGGAGCTGATGCTGGAAGCAAGCTTGAGAAAGCTCAAGAGTTGGGCGTTGCTGTGATTGATGAAGCACAAATGTTGGCCATACTTCAAAACAATTAAGCAATTAAATAGTCAAGCAAGCAATCTTTCTTTTTGAATGATTAGCTTGCCAAGCCTTTGTCATAATCATCAGCAAAAGCATGGTTGACATCACTGTGACCCTGTTCATCTGCTCTCACAGCAATCACAACATCGCGCAGCATGGCAGTAGCAGGTAAATTCCAGTACTCGATTGCAATGGCAGGGGCTGGAATATTCAGTTCAGGATTGGCATCAATTTGTGCAAGATAATCTGTGTAACTGATCACCGCCTCTTCTTCAAAGTAACCCACGATACGATGGGCAGTTCTTGGAAAAAAGACGTAAATAAAGAAGAATAAATGCCAGAACACTGCCTGAGCGACCAAGACAATCATTCGCTCAATCCAGTTTGGCTTTGCAACCTCTAGAAACGTCATGAGATGCATGCGTTCATTTTCTGCTTCAGCCAGTAATGTGCGAATCTTTGGGCCGTAGCCTGTTTTCATTTGGCGCAGACTTTTTAGGTGTGTCCACATGCCCGCAACCATGCCAGGAACAGCTGCAACCGTTTCAAGAACCACGGCTCTGTGACCATATCTGCCACTAAAAAAAGTGTCTGCAGTCCACCTCAGCAACAAGGTGAATCTTTTTGCCACTTTGTCGCTCATATTTGAAGGTGTGTGTCTCATCGCTTGCTTCCTAATAGGGTATTCAAGTGAGGCTTGAAAAGCTCAAGCTGTTAACCATACTGTAATAAATCAAACTGGTGAAAAGATACGACAAAAAATGCTGTACTTAAGACTTAAGTAAAACCACTTTAGCATACAAAACAAGCTGTTGCTGAGTTAGCTAAACCGCTAAAGCGTCCAAGATTTCTGTCTCCAGTTGTACTTGTATTTTTGAATCTTTGGAAAGATTGTGGCCATCCAGTAAGAACACGTCCTCGATGCGTTCACCCAGTGTGTTGATTCTGGCCGTGTGAAGTGAAATATGGTGCTCAGCTAAAATTTTGGCTATGGCGTACAAAAGTCCAGTTCTGTCATTGGCGGACACTGATAAGACATAGTATTGGCCGCGCTCATCAGCTCTTAGGCTGACACGGGGTTGAATTGGAAAGCTTCTTGATTGTCTGGATAAGCGACCCTTACTAGGGTTTGGCAGTGGGGCACTTTGTTGAAGCATCGCAGCCAAGTCATGCTCGACCAGTTGAATAATGTCGCGATAGTGGCCACCTTCGCGCAATAAATTCGTACCAGCAATTTGGAAGGTGTCTAAGGCATAGCCATGCTGTGTTGTATGTATCTTCGCATCTAAAATTGAAAAGCCTTGTTGATCAAAGTAGGCGCAAATCCTAGCAAATAGATCCACTTGATCCTTGACATAAACTCCGACCTGCAAACCTTCACCAATTTGGGATAGGCGAGCTCTAACAATTGGCTCTTGATGGTTGACGCGGCTATGTAAATGCTTGGTGAGCCAAGCGATATCACTGGGCTCATGTCTTAAAAAGAAAGAGATATCCAATTGTTTCCAGAGATTCTCATGAGCATCCGCTTGAAGACCAAACAAACGAAGCATTTTTTTTGCTTCTGATTGATTTTGCTCTAGCTCAGAGCTAAGATCGTGTTGCTCGCCGCCTAAGATTCTCAAAGTAAGCTTGTACAAATCCTCTAGAAGCTTGCCCTTCCAAGCATTCCATACTTTGGGGCTCGTCCCCCTGACATCGGCAACGGTCAATAAATATAGCGCCGTTAAGCGTCTTTCATTTTTTACTTTTTTAGCAAATGCCTTGATCACATCCGGGTCACCGATATCTTGTTTTTGGGCCACCTGGCTCATGGTCAAGTGCTCAGCAACTAACCACATCAATAAATTGGTGTCTTCCTTGTTCAAGCCATGTTGCTTGGCAAATAGACGAGCATCTTTTTTACCAAGATCTGAGTGGTCGCCGCCACGTCCTTTGGCTATGTCGTGAAATAAAGCCGCTAAGATCAAAAGCCATGGTTTGTCATAGTTGGCAGCTAGTTGGCTACAGAATGGGAACTCGTGCGTGTGTTCCACAATCCAGAAGCGTCGCACGTTGCGCAGCACCATCAAGATGTGTTGATCAACTGTGTACACATGAAATAAATCATGTTGCATCTGTCCCACTATTCGCCTAAAGGTAGGAAGATAGCGGCCCAAGACACTGGTTTGATTCATCAGGCGGAATGCATTCGTAACGCCGTGTGGTTGACGCACAATTTCCATGAAATATTCACGGTTTTCTGGAAGATTGCGCCACTCAGCATTCATGAGATTTCTGGCGTTATACAAACCTCTTAATATCTGAGCAGAAAATCCTTTGACGCCAGGTGTTTTTGTGTAAAGCAAAAAAGCCCGCAAAATTTGATTGGGATACTTTTCAAATAAGTTTGGATCAACGATGTCCAATAAACCTTGCTTCTCAACAAAATGCTCTGAGACTGGTCTGGTGATTCTGGATTCTTTAGGAAAAAGTATCGCTTCAATGTTTTGTAGCAAAATTTCATTGAGCTGAGTCACAGCTTTAGCGGCCCAGTAATACTGCTTCATGATTTTTTCACTGGCACGCGTACCATTTTCTGAGGTCAAACCAAATGATTCAGCGAGCTGAGTTTGCAAATCGAACACCAAAACATCTTGACGTCTTTTGGCAACCAAATGCAATTGAGTGCGCAAGGTTTGTAATAGCTTTAGATTTTTATTGATCTCTAAAGATTCGCGCTTGGTCAGAAGACCTTTTTTATGTAGATCAGAAAAGCTATTGCCTAGCTTGGCAGCTTTGGTCATCCATATAATCACTTGCAAATCTCTCAAGCCACCTGGACTCTCTTTGCAGTTGGGCTCTAAAGAATAGGGGGTGTCATTGTATTTATGATGGCGCTGACGGAGCTCTAATAACTTAGCTTGATAAAAGGCTTTGGCATCCATGGCAGCATCAAACTGCACCAAGAAGCGACGATAGAGTTTTTTATCTCCGCCAACTAAACGAGACTCAAGCAGTGCGGTTCTAACAGTGATATCGGCCGCTGCTTCTTGCAAACACTCTTCGATATTGCGAACTGATGAACCAATCTCAATGCCAAGATCCCAGCAGCGGGTAATGAAGCTTTCTACTTTTGGGGTGGCTATGGCAAGTTCATCAGCGCTGAGCTTATCTGACAGAAGAACCAGTATGTCAACATCTGAATATGGGTATTGCTCGGCTCGACCAAATCCACCTACAGCCACAAGTGCTGCGCAGTTGTCCAAACCATTTTCTTGCCACGCCAACAACAATTGCTGATCAATTAGTTGGCAAATATCTTTGGTTAATTTGTGGACGTTTAAATCTTTCTTGAACTCTTCAAAGCGAGCCTCGCGACGAGTTTTAAGAGTTGCAAGGGTGTCCATGCTCGCAGTACGTCTAAGGTCTAAATTTCAGACTGCCAACACATTCAGGGGGCGGTGGGCTACCTGCTGAATAGGTCAATACCTCAACACCCGTTGCAGTGACCAAGCATGTGTGCTCCCATTGTGCGGACAAGCTACGATCTTTGGTTTTAACTGTCCATTGATCCGGCATGGTTCTGATATCTCGTTTGCCGGCATTGATCATGGGTTCAATCGTGAAGGTCATGCCTTCATGCAGTTGCTGACCCAGACCTGGTTTTCCGTAATGCACGATTTGGGGTTCATCATGGAATACCTGTCCAATGCCGTGACCGCAATACTCTCTGACCACTGAGTAACCGGCATTTTCAGCATGGGTTTGGATGGCATGACCAATATCACCCAAAGTACAGCCTGGTTTAACTTGAGCAATACCTAACCACATGCACTCATAGGTGATGTGTGAGAGTCGTTTGGCCAAAATCGAAGGCTCACCAATCGAGAACATCCGGCTGGTATCACCATAGTAGCCAGCTTGAGTGATGACCGTGATATCCAGATTGACCACATCGCCGTCTTTGAGTATTCGGTCACCTGGAATGCCGTGGCAAATCACATCATTGACCGAGGTGCAGATGGATTTTGGGAAGGGCGGATAGCCCGGAGGCTGATAATTCAGGGGGGCTGGGACTGTTTTTTGAACATTGACCATGAAATCATGGCAAATCTGGTCCAATTCCCCAGTTGTCACGCCAGCTTTGATAAATGGGGTCACATGATCCAGTACTTCGCTAGCTAAGCGACCAGCTTCACGCATACCGACAATGAATTCTTGAGAAGTGGGTTTTTTAGTTTCAGTCAACATACCCCGATTATCCAGCATAAATTCATTGTTTTCATGGCTTTAATACGTTTTTTAGGGTAGAATGTGCACACTGTTTCAGATGTTCTGAAGCAGAATCACGAACCAAGCCGTCCAGGGTGGCACTTTTTAGTGCAGTCAGGACTTGGTTCTAGACACAACCCTTAGGAGATTTACATGTCAGTGACTATGCGTCAAATGCTAGAAGCCGGTTGCCATTTTGGGCACCAAACTCGCTTCTGGTCACCAAAGATGGCCCCTTATATTTTCGGTCATCGCAACAAAATTCATATTATTAACCTCGAAAAAACGCTTCCCATGTTCTTGGATGCGCAAAAGTTCGTGCGTCAAGTAGCTTCTAACCGCGGCACTATTTTGTTCGTTGGTACAAAGCGCCAATCTAAAGAGGTCATTGCTGAGGAAGCAACCCGTGCTGGCATGCCTTATGTTGATGCTCGCTGGTTGGGCGGTACATTGACCAACTTCAAAACTGTTAAAGGTTCTATCAAGCGTCTTAAGGATATGACTGCTGCTCGCGAAAATGGCGATTGGGAGCGTTTGTCCAAGAAGGAAGCATTGACAACCAGCCGTGATATCGAGAAATTAGAAAAATCATTGGGTGGTATTCAGGATATGGCCGGCACACCAGATGCGATTTTTGTGGTTGACATTGGTTACCACAAGATTGCTCTAACAGAAGCCAAGAAACTAGGTATTCCAGTTATTGCTGTGGTTGATAC
>JBFZCN010000035.1:0-12005 GCA_041307985.1 Burkholderiales bacterium | reverse complement strand
TCTATGCCAGCGATGATTCGTGCGGGTGGCAAGATGTGGGGTGCGGATGGTCGTTTGAAGGACACCAAAGCGGTGATGCCTGAATCAACATTTGCTCGTATCTATCAAGAAATGATCAATTTCTGTAAGACGCATGGTAATTTTGATCCAGTGACCATGGGCAGCGTTCCCAATGTGGGCTTGATGGCCCAGCAAGCTGAAGAGTACGGTTCACACGATAAGACTTTTGAAATCTCAGAACCCGGTATTGCGCGCATTGTGACTCTGGATGGCACAGTGTTGCTTGAGCAGAACGTTGAAGAAGGCGATATTTGGCGCATGTGCCAATTAAAAGACGCTCCAATCAGAGATTGGGTGAAGTTGGCTGTGACTCGTGCACGCCAATCAAATACGCCAACCGTGTTCTGGTTGGATGAGTACCGCCCTCACGAAGCTGAGTTGATCAAGAAAGTAACAAAATACTTAAAAGATCACGACACCACCGGTTTGGATATCCAGATCATGTCTCAAACACGTGCGATGCGTTACACCTTAGAGCGCATCATTCGTGGCAAAGACACCATCTCTGTCACAGGTAATATTTTGCGTGACTACCTCACTGACTTGTTCCCAATTCTAGAGCTAGGTACTTCAGCCAAGATGTTGTCGGTTGTGCCATTGATGAATGGCGGCGGCTTGTTTGAAACTGGTGCCGGCGGTTCAGCGCCAAAGCATGTGAAGCAATTAGTTGAAGAGAACCATTTGCGTTGGGACTCGCTGGGTGAGTTCTTGGCCTTGGCAGTTTCAATTGAAGATGTGGGCATCAAGAAGAACAATCCAAAAGCAAAGATTTTGGCCAAGACTTTGGATGAGGCCACCGGTCAATTGCTTGAGAACAGAAAGTCTCCTTCATCACGCACCGGTGAACTCGATAACCGTGGCAGCCAATTCTACTTGGCACTCTATTGGGCACAAGCTTTGGCTGCTCAGACAGAGGACAAAGAACTACAGGCGCACTTCACTAAATTGGCAAAGCAGTTAAAAGACAATGAAGAGAAGATCGTTGCTGAACTATCTGCTGTTCAAGGCAAGCCAGTAGATATCGGCGGTTACTACAAGCCAGACACCGAGAAGCTTGAGCAAGTGATGCGCCCTAGCGCCACACTGAATGGAATCATTGATTCTGCAAGGTGATTCAGATAAGTAGTAATAAAAAGGGCCGCATCAGCGGCCTTTTTTATTGGTTTAGTTTTAAACCTTAAGGATTGAACTTAAGGCTTTAAGTAAGCGTAACGCTCTTTGGCTTGCAAGTTTGATACTTCTGCAACGCCTGAAGGAACAATCTTGGCTTCCATGATCACTTGCTCTTTAGCAATTTTTCTTGAAACCAAGGTGTTGTTACATACTCTGAATTCAACACCCTTGCTCACCAAGTCACCAATCGATGCGGCAAACTTTGAACCTGCCATGTTCTCAGCACCTTCAAGCAAGAAGTCGATGCCAGGACCGTGAGTCACAACCACGATTTTTGCTTTTGGATCAGCATTCAAGTGATTGCGAATATTGCCAATCGCACGACTGGCTTGTTGCACGCCTTCGTTCACGTGATAAACAATTTTGATTGATTCTGAAAAAGCATGTCCAGAGAAAACCACGAATGACATGGCTGTGATTAGTTTAATTAATTGTTTCATGACGCTCCCTTGTTATTTGTGAAAACTCACTTTAAACCTTTTTTTTGAAATATGACACTTTTACTAGCACGATCAGTTAGTGAGAGCTGCTAAGTGTCAATGATCAACCTATTCAATTAAATCTAATTCGATTGAGAATTTACTCAATGAACTAACAATGGATGAATATCCCGATAAAATCAAGCTTCCTTGATATAAAAGATAGTTATTAGCTAATGCATGATGGCTTACTAAAAACCATCGAGATTTAAGATGTGGATTCTTCTATCTATGGTATTTGATTTTATGTAGATTATTGTGGGACTGAATGATCAATCCTGAGCTTGAGCTTGGTTAGTCTTTGAGTAAAGCAGGATTATTTTCTGGCTTTAGTTCTGGCTTTAGTTCTTGCTCTAGCTCTTCCCAAGTACTGTCACCTAATTTTTTGACAGTTAGCTTGAAGGTCCAGTGTTCTGGTACACCACAAGTCCACTCATCAGGTCCCGTTTGAATCAAGACATTGGTTTGTTGACGGTGATCGAAGTACAAGTGATAAATCTTGCCATGCAATGGATTGAATGAGAACTTGGCAGCGTGTACTTGTTCTGTGACATCAAGTCTAGATTGCAAGGCCTTGGCTTGTTTCATCAAGACATTGGCTTGCTCCATGATGCGGTCGTATTCATGTTTGGCATTCTGACGAGCCACATTGACAGCTTTGTCTTTTTCTTCAGTGACTTTGATGGGCGCGAAAACGGGCGACCCCACTTCCATGGGGTATTCAATACTGGCATGTCTGGCTGGATCGGTATCTTCAATGCGCATTTGAAATCTCGTTATTTATTGCTTACTTTTCGTCGCTTAGTTTTTAATAAATCTAAGCTTTTGCCATTTTTGTAGCGTTTTAGTGATTATAAGAAGAACGTGTGTTTTCTGCTGAGAGGCCTCAAAACCAGCCTTCTGGGTCTTAATCACTCAGTCCCAGAGGTTTAATAGATGCCCAGCTTGCGCTTGGCAAATTCCTCTACTTCTGGACTATCAGACAAAATCCAGCCACTGGTCAAAAGCCTGGTCATGTGTTGTTTGTTGTACAGAAAAGACCAAATAATTTGAAACAGGCCAAGGGTGAAGATGGTGATGACTAGGTGAAGAACAGCAATGGTGATCTCTCCACGAAATATCGGTACCAAGAAACCAAAATAGTAATAAGTCCAAGACCAACCAAGTCGTGCGGTTTTTCTAATGCCGCTGTCTTTGTGCTTGAGTAAGATAGGTTTTTGCTTGAATACAAATATTCCAAGTAAAGCTGGTCCAAAGACCAATAAAAAGACAAATAAAAATGCGCCTAAAGCTCCGGATGAAGAATCCATGTCAACCTCTCTTTGTAATTGTTATTAAATGTAATACAGATTATTTAAAAGAATACCGCTTGAACGTGCGATTATGACTTTGAGTTAATTAAAGCAACTTCAAGTTAGAGTGCACTTCATTCATCAATTGCTCACTCACTCCTACTTCTTTTGCAAATGTCTTCCAAGAGCTAATGGCGCTTTTTACCTCATCCAATATTAGTGCCGGTTTCTTGATGTCGAATTGTTTTGCTAATGCTAACAAGTCAGCTCTGGTATGGCTATCGAACTTACCGTTAATCCCACATAGGTGTTGGTAGGTCCACTCACCCTTTGGATTGTATGCATACATCACGTCATAAGCTGGCGCCAACCTCCACAATCCATCAGTCCCCATCAAGAAACCAAAGTTCTTAGTGTGGTCATCGCAGTTACGGGCCATGATGTTAAAGGCAATTCTTCTAAATGCCTGGGATAAAGCATCATGTCCTAAGCTCAATGAATTAATTGCGCGCAAATACTGCTGGTAGTCGTGAACACCTTTTTGCCTGAAATCCATCTCCATCAATCCACACAGTGATTGATAAAAAATCTTTTGGTTACCCTCGCGATCAAAACGCTTGGTCATAAAATGCGAGCGCCCATTTTCTTCAAACAACTTGGACTCGGTCATGTCAACACCGGCGGCTTTGGCCATCAAGTAATAGGTATATTCCACCTTGCCATATCCTTCAGACAGGCCCAGCTCGGTATCTTCGCCCACACCATCGAACTTTAAAAGCCAATGTTCTGATTCAGGGGGCGCATCAAACTGACCGCCAAATACTTCATTGGTTTTAGAGTTCCATGCGATCACCGCTTTCGCTCTTGCACCACCCGCAGAAGTGCCAACAGAAAGTAAATCTTGCAATGCTTGCTTAGGCGAGTCATCTAAATGACCCGCCAATGCTCTCCTTGCCATTTCAACAAGATTAGACATTTCTAAAGCGTTTTTATTCTTTACGATATCTTTGCTAGCTGGCTCAAACTCAAATGCACCCATCGCTCTTTTGCCCGTATAAGCCAAGCGATCTAGCACAGTGATATCTTTAGGCAAGATACCTTTTGAGGCCATGTATTGATTCACCAATGCGTTACCAAAATCATCTGGCAATGAATCAACTAAAAACCCAGGCAAGCCTCGATAAGTTCGTTCAGGTAAATAATCAAATCGTTGAATTTTGGACGGGTTCTGACGCAAGCCTTCAATCGGCAAATTAATCGGTGAGATGTCTAAATTAGATTTGAAGAACTGTGAATCAAACTGCGTATTCAATTGACCAACTTCATCCACAGCAATAGCGCAGACCCTTTGTCCCCATAGATTCACTGAAATTGCGCTAACGCTCATTTGCTAGCCTTTGCTGAAGTTTCTCGTTTACCAAAACGCCTTGCTTTCTTGCGCTCGTGACCAAGATCTACCGAATCAAGAGGGGATACTTGCGTCAACGGAATCAGCCCAAGCACTTGATTTAAACCACCCAATACTCTTAGCAATGCCAGCAAGGTAGACAATCGAATATCCTCACCGGCTTCCGCTTTGGCGATTGAACCCACTGCAACACCCGCCTTTTCAGCCAACTCAGCTCTGGGCATATTGTGCTGCAAACGCAAGCGACGCAAACGCATCCCAAGTTCTGCCTGAAGCTCTGAATTGGTCTTGAATTTTATATTTATATTATCCATATTAATGGCTAATATAGCACAAAATCATCTTTATTGAGTACTTTAATGATTAATATATAAATTTCTTAAGTAATGGGTACCGTTATAAGAAGCTTCTACTGGCTTAAAGAAATGCCAGATCACTTAATTCGATGCTGGCATGAGCATTCGAAGTTGTTATAAATTGTTATTGCTTATGTCAGTTTTTGGAATTTCATCGCTTGAGCTTTTAGAAGGCTCATTCATCTTCAATGGTGGATGGCACATTTTTTCACCGTCCCACACTTGACCACACCAACACTCACCCTGAGGGTTGATGATGCAGACTCCTGACCCACAACAGCGTTTGTCTGTACTCAACTTAAATTCCTTATTTAGATATCTTTTGACAAATAAACAGTCGCCAAAAACAACTTAATAGTGATGTTAATCTTTTTTATCCGGCCTCGCTGAATGCTTGCTCAATGATCTGGATTTCCTTGGTGAATAACCCTTTGAATGGCTGACAAGCAAGAAAATAAAAAATCCTATACATTGTTCTTTGGATTTAAATTTAAGCCATCAAAGGATTAGTTTCAATGGATTTTGACAACCTGCTTGGCTTCATCGCAGCAACTATCACCACTGCTGCTTTTATCCCACAAACCTATCGGTCGATCACGACCAGAGATTTGTCTGGTATCTCATTGGGCATGTATGCCACATTTACTTTTGGAATTATTCTTTGGATCATTTACGGTGTTTTGATTGGTAGTGGTCCGATCTTGGTTGCCAACATCATCACTTTTGGTTTATCAGCAACTATTTTGTATTTAAAGATTCAGCACTTGATGGCACATCGCCAAGGTGATCAAAACAATCAAAACAAGGTCAATCCATCATGAGTGAACAGAAGCCAAGTAAGCAGCAAGCCATTTCTGAAGTGATTCGCGCGCGCTTGAAAGCGAAGAGGGTGCGTTTCCATGCGAATGACAATATTGCTGAGCATATTGAGCCAGGTGAGTTAGATGGCTTGGTTGATGAAGTGTCTGAGAAAGTACAAGCTTTGCTTGAAAGCTTGGTGATTGATACAGAGAATGATCACAACACCAAAAATACCAGTCGTCGTGTGGCAAAGATGTATGTGAATGAGGTTTTCAATGGCCGCTATGTAGTACCGCCAACATTGACTGATTTTCCAAATATCAGTCACCTCAACGAATTGATGATCATCGGTCCTATCACCGTGCGCAGTGCCTGTTCGCACCATCTCTGCCCGATCATGGGTCGCATTTGGATTGGGGTATTACCAGATAAAGACTCGGCCTTGGTTGGGCTATCGAAGTACGCTCGTTTAACCGAATGGGTGATGTCTCGACCTCAGATACAAGAAGAGGCCGTGGTGGAGTTGGCCAATATGCTTGAGCAAAAGCTCAAGCCTGCTGGCTTAGCCGTGGTGATGGAAGCAGATCACTTCTGCATGCAATGGCGTGGCGTTAAAGACAATGATTCGAAGATGATCAACAGTGTGATGCGCGGTCAGTTTCTGATGGATTCCAACTTGCGCAGAGAGTTTCTGTCTTTGATTGAGAAGAGATAAGCCTTAAGTTGTGTCTTTTTAAGTTGCGTCTTTTAGCTTAAGCCTCTCTTAGCTTCAATCTTTCTTCAGTTTTTTTAGCGACAGTTGGCCTTGATGAGGCTCAGTATGTCATCGTAAAACTGCCTGATCTTTCTTGGAAAATAGCTGATTATTTTAAAAATATTCATTGGTTCTGTTTGTTTGTTCGTTTACTTGTTTGTTTGTTTACTTGTTTGCTTTGGGTCATGTAAGTTTCACCATCAATATAACGTGTATTACGAAAAATAATTTATTCTTGATGCGCTTCAAAAACAATAATGCGGAATCGTTTGCATGTTTTTTATGAGAGTTCTTTGATTTGATATTCATTAAACACAAAACAGAAGTATTTGAGTTTGAGAATCTAGACCAAGCCATGGAGTGGGCAAAGGCATTGGGTGAATTTGTCACGATTCATGCTGATGGCCTTGAAATTGTGGGTAAGTTCGGGGCAGATGGTATTGCTGATGGTAAGTTCCCCAATGGCGACCCTTACACATGGAAGAAAAGACGCCGCAGTTGACCTAATCAAAGCCTGTCTTCATTAAATCCAGGAACTCCCCTTTCTTATGTCCCTGTGGGGAAAACCCTAGGTAAATACAGTGCGATTAAATTTAGTGAGCTTAGCTAAGTACTGTTATAAATACACCTCTTAATAAAAAACTTTCATTTCTCCGGAGATTGATATGAAAAAAATGAAATATTTCTTGCTTGCCATTTGCTGCAGCGTTTCATTCACTGCCTTGGCCGATCAGCCAGGCGCAAAAGTTGATCCTTCTTACAAGCCCAGTCCTGGTCAAGCTGGCAAAGATGTTATTTGGCTTCCAACTGGTACTGAGCTTGTGACCATGATGCTAAAAACAGCCAATGTGGGCCCACAAGATTTGGTTTATGACTTAGGTGCTGGCGATGGCAAGATTGCCATTGCAGCTGCCAAAGAATTTGGCGCAAAAGCCGTTGGTATTGAGTTCAACCCCAACATGGCCGCGTATGCTCAGAGAAATGCAAAGCAAGCGGGTGTAGGTCATTTAGTCAAAATCATCAATGGCGATATTTTTGTCGAAGACTTCAGTAAAGCCACGGTGGTCACACTTTATTTGCTGCCTGACTTGAACATAAAATTGCGCCCAACCATTTTGAAGATGAAGCCTGGTACGCGCGTGGTTTCTCATGCTTTCACCATGGGTGACTGGGAAGCTGATAAAGAAATAGGTAATGATGGCAATGCTTACTATTGGGTGGTTCCAGCCAACGTCGCGGGCGAGTGGTTGCTAGATGGTGTTGGATTAAAAAATGCGAGCCTCACACTTTCACAAAGATATCAAAGAATTGGTGGCAATATAAAAATTGGTGATAAGTCTCAGCCAATTCTGAATCCTCACATTGAAGGTAAATATCTTCGATTCTCTTACATTGACTCGACCGACAATCTCATCACAATTAAAGGTGAAATCAATGGTTCAGCGTTCAAAGGCGAAGACAAGGGTGGCTATTCTCAAGGTTTGGTGACCGGTAAACGTCGTTAAGATTGCAGTATGACTAAAAGTGCAGTTCAAGAAAAATTATTGAGCCCCATCGGGGCCATTGCCATCATTGTTGGCATTGTGATTGGTGCTGGTATTTTCAAAACACCCTCCATGGTGGCCGGCATCACTGGCGATGTTGGCTGGGCACTCACCATCTGGGTTGCTGGTGCCTTGATTTCTTTGATGGGTGCACTTTGTTATGCAGAGTTAGCCACCACCTACCCCCATGCTGGTGGTGACTATCACTTTCTGACACGCGCTTATGGCAAGAATGTTTCATTCTTGTACGGTTGGGCAAAAGCAATGGTGATTAATACCGGCTCAATTGCTTTATTGGCTTTTGTGTTTGGCGATTACATGACCAAGGTTTTGCCACTTGGAGCAAACTCAACCATTTATTGGGCCGCACTGATTGTGATCGTGCTCACGGTTATCAATCTGATTGGTATCCATGCCTCGGCCAAGATACAAACCTTCCTAACGATTTTAGAAGTACTCGGTCTTGTGGCCATCATCGTGGCAGGCTTTGGCATGTTTGGTAACCCACTGCCAGCTGTTGATAACCCTCCTTTGTTTTCTAGCAATCCTCAATTGGGCATGTTGGGTTTGGGGATGGTGTTCGTTTTACTGACCTTTGGCGGCTGGAATGAATCTGCCTACATCTCCGCAGAGCTCAAAGGTACCAGTAAAACAATCGTGACGGTGATTGTGGCCAGTCTTGCAGTCATCACCGTGGTTTATTTACTGGTCAATCTTGCCTTGATCCATGGTCTTGGCTTAAAAGCTTTGGCCAGCAGTAAAGCGGCGCCCGCTGATTTATTGGGTCTTGCCTTTGGTCCATTGGGTGAAAAGTTATTGGGCTTGTTTGTAGCGATTGCCGCTCTGACCAGTATCAATGCCACCATGATTGTGGGGGCCAGAACCAATTACGCCATGGGCGAGGATTGGCAAGGCTTGAGCAAAATGGGTCGCTGGGAATCCTCTCGTGGATCACCCAGCTTTGCCTACCTGGTTCAAGGCGTGATCAGTCTTGCTTTGGTAGGTTTTGGAGCTTTGCAAAGCGATGGCTTTGAAGCGATGGTGGAGTTCACAGCGCCTGTCTTTTGGATCTTCTTGTTCTTGGTTGGTTTGGGTCTTTTTATTTTGCGCTACAAAGATCAAACCGTGCGTCCATTCAAGGTGCCACTCTATCCCATCACGCCGCTGATCTTTTGTGCATCATGTGCTTATCTTGCTTACTCAAGCATCACTTATGCACACAGTAAAGGTGCTGTGGCGATTTCTATGTATGTGATGATTGCTGGGGTGGTAGCGCTGATTTTTTTAAGAATGAAAAAAGCTTCTTAAATAATTGGGCTGATGGTTTGCCCTCAGCACAATTCAAACGTGCGGTCCTTTACTTAAATCAAACCACCATTACTGTATTTTAAAGAGCTCACTCCTCCAGCATACTGCGCAACATCCAGGCTGTCTTCTCATGGATATCAATTCGTTGAGTTAACAAATCAGCAGATGGTTGATCATTGGCTTTTTCAATGATTGGGAAAAGACTTCTTGCTGTTTTGGCTGTTGCTTCTTGAGCGCGCACCAGGTGACGCACCATTTCTAAAGCCTTTGGTTTGCCTTCAACTTCTTTGATTGAAGAAAGTTTCACAAATTCTTTATAAGTGCCAGGCGCAGGATGACCCAAGGCACGAATTCTCTCGGCAATCATATCTAGTGCCGTCCACTGCTCTGTGTACTGAGTCATGAACATCGTGTGCAATGTATTGAACTGTGGGCCAGTGACGTTCCAATGAAAGTTATGAGTCATCAAATAAAGCGTGTAGCTATCAGCTAAAAATTTAGATAAGCCATCAGCAATTTTCTTTCGATCAGATTCGCTGATCCCAATGTTAATGGTCATTGATTTTGTATCTTTACCAGAGCTTACTTTTTTCATATCAATTCCTTCATTTAGTTTGTATTACTTATTTCAGTATGCGCTTTTATCCAAGTGTTGTATCAAGAATCATCATTAATGAGAAGCCAATCATTAATCCGATGGTTGCGGTTGTTTGATGGCCATTGCGATGAGTCTCAGGAATCACTTCGTGAGAAACGACAAACAACATCGCTCCTGCTGACAAGCCCAATCCCACAGGGTATGTCCATGCCATACCACTGGCAATCGCAATCATAAGAGCGAGCTTTGGTTTGATGCCTGCGCTTCTCAAACTCATGGCAACAGCCAAACCTTCGGGGATATCTTGAATGGCGATTGCCATCGATAAAGGAATACCTACCGATAAATCACCAGCAGACATACTGACACCCATGGCCATGCCTTCAGGTAAGTTATGCAATGCAATGGCCATGACAAATAGCATGACCTTGCCACATCGTTCGTGACCAGCACCACAGGGGCCCGTTTGATGATGTTCATGGGGTGTGAATTGATCCAACCCCAACATCAAAAAGACACCTAACGCTATCCCGATCACCACCAAGCCAGCTCCTAAAAACTTGTTATCAAAGAAAGCATTTCCGGCTTCAATGCCTGGGATGATGAGTGAGAATGCACTGGCGGCTAACATCATTCCAGCCGCAAAACCTAACATGCTGTCCTCAAGCTTTGTGGGCAAAGACTTGATGAATAAGATAGGGATAGCACCCAAAGCGGTTGCAGCAAAACCAATCAGGCCAGCCGCCAAAGCGTAACTGAGCGCTAAGGACTGTTGACCAGAAATAATTTCATAGGCGCTTTGCGCAATCAAAACAACAACACCCAATACAGCAATTAGCAAACCAATGGCGGTTAATGGGTACTGCTTTGCATGCGACTCAACCGCATTGAACCAGGTCGGGCTATCTAATAGTTTGGTGCTCATATGAACCTCCGATGAATAAATTCATTCTACAGAGGAATAAGGGCTATTATTGGGCTATTATTGATCTATTAATTCGATAATTAATATTAATTTAATTGGTTTTACAAATTAATGACTTGGGCCTAAAGTTCATCCATCGAAACGTTATGCATGGAGGTCACTATGTCTCAATTAGTCATTAATCAAATCAAACATCACCCATTACAAAAAGGCATGGGTTTTGCCCTATTCGCTGCAGGTCTTGTGACATTACTTGCAGATTTAGCTCATTCTTTCTAATTCACCACAACTCAAAGGAGTTAATCATGGAACACAAGAAACAAGCAGCAAGCGGTCAGTGCCCTGTTATGCACGGCGGTAATACAGCAACGGGCACATCCAATATGGAGTGGTGGCCAAATGCTTTGAATCTAGACATCTTGCATCAGCACGACACCAAGACCAATCCATTAGGCGAAGATTTTGATTACGCTAAAGAGTTCAAATCTCTTGATCTTGAGGCAGTCAAAAAAGATCTTAAAGCCCTCATGACAGATAGCCAAGAATGGTGGCCAGCTGACTGGGGTCACTATGGTGGTCTCATGATTCGTATGGCTTGGCATGCTGCTGGCTCATACCGTATTGCTGATGGTCGCGGCGGTGCAGGCACCGGCAATCAACGTTTTGCGCCTTTGAACTCTTGGCCAGACAATGCAAACTTGGATAAAGCACGTCGTTTGCTTTGGCCGATCAAGAAAAAATATGGCAACAAGATTTCATGGGCTGACCTAATGATTTTGGCCGGCAATGTGGCCTATGAATCTATGGGCTTAAAAGTCTACGGCTTCGCAGGCGGTCGCACTGATATCTGGAACCCAGAAAAAGACATTTATTGGGGTTCAGAAAAAGAGTGGTTGGCAAAAAATTCTGAGCGCCAAGGTTCTGACGATGCAACTGCTTTAGACAACCCTCTTGCGGCTGTTCAAATGGGTCTTATTTATGTGAACCCAGAAGGTGTGGATGGCAAGCCTGATCCATTAAAAACAGCACGTGATGTGCGTTTGACCTTTGCACGCATGGCCATGAATGATGAAGAGACTGTGGCATTGACTGCCGGTGGTCACACTGTGGGTAAATGTCACGGCAATGGCAATGCTAAAAACTTAGGTCCAGATCCTGAGGCGGAAGACGTTGATGCACAAGGTCTTGGTTGGTTGAACAAAACCGGTCGTGGTGTGGGTCGAGATACTGTCACAAGCGGTATTGAAGGCGCATGGACCACACATCCTACAAAATGGGATAACGGATATTTCTACCTTCTCTTTAAC
>JBFZCN010000034.1:0-7071 GCA_041307985.1 Burkholderiales bacterium | reverse complement strand
ATAGTGACCGCCAGGAGTGACCGGTAAAAAATGAGGTTTATCTGCAATCAATAAGTGCTCGTCTTGGTAAATGATTTGCTCTTTGAATGGAATATATTCTTCTACTTGAACCCGTTTGAAGTAATAAATAAAACTATTCGGCTGGTAAGGGGTAGATACATCGAGAGCCGTTTGATCAGCATCAAACACCAAACCATCATTCATGCGCGAGATCCACTCATCCCTAGAAATAGCAGGAAATTGATAGAGTAAAAAATCTAATACCGTTTGATGAGTCAGATCATCTTGCGGCAAGAAGACTTTGCTTGGCGAAATACCTGATTTGCTATTCATGGATAGGATTCTAATGACAACAAAGCCGCACTGATGCGGCTTTGTTGATTTTGTTTTGGTTTAATGTATTCGATTAAGCCACTGTTTCACGATTGGCCTTCTTACGCTCATGCTCTTTCAAGTAGCGTTTACGAAGACGAATACTCTTAGGTGTCACCTCAACCAGTTCATCTTCAGCAATGAATTCAACCGCATATTCCAAAGACATCTGAATCGCTGGCACAAGACGCACAGCTTCATCGGTACCCGAAGCGCGCACGTTCGTGAGCTGCTTACCTTTGATAGGATTAACTACTAAATCGTTATCACGGCTATGAATACCAATTACCATGCCTTCGTAAAGTGCATCGCCAGGAACCACGAACATGCGGCCACGATCTTGCAACTTCCACAAAGCATAAGCCACTGCTTCACCATCATCTTGAGAAATCAACACGCCATTGTGACGCTCGCCAACCATACCGTCTTTCATTGGGCCGTAAGCATCAAATGTATGACTCATCAAACCAGTTCCGCGGGTCATTGTTAAGAAGTCGCCCTGGAAACCAATCAAGCCGCGCGCTGGGATTCTGTACTCAAGACGTGTACGACCTTTACCGTCTGACACCATGTCTTGTAACTCACCCTTGCGCTTACCCAACTCCTCCATCACGCTACCCTGAGTGGTGTCTTCAACGTCCACCGTTAAATTTTCATACGGCTCAGTTTTAACGCCATTTTCTTCATGGAAAACCACACGAGGACGAGAAACTGCAAGCTCGTAACCTTCGCGACGCATGTTTTCAATCAAAATAGTTAAATGCAATTCGCCGCGACCTGAAACCTCAAAAACGGTGTCGTCATCTGTCTCGCTCACGCGCAAAGCCATGTTTGACTTCAACTCACGTTGCAAACGATCACGAATCTGACGGCTGGTGATGAATTTACCTTCACGTCCAGCCAATGGGCTGGTATTAACCATGAAGTTCATGGTCAAAGTTGGCTCATCAACCTTCAACATTGGCAATGGATCAACTTTATCTGGTGCACAAACTGTTGTACCAATCGCTAAATCTTCAATGCCGTTGATCAAAACGATATCGCCGGAAGCAGCTTGTTCAACCTGAACACGCTCAAGGCCATGAAATTTAAGCACTTGATTAATACGGCCATTGAATGGCGTACCATCCGGACCATTTTGACAAACAACTGATTGACCTGCTTTAACTGTGCCGCGACTGATACGGCCCACGCCAATTTTTCCAACATAGCTGTTGTAATCAATTGATGAAATCTGGAATTGCAAAGGACCATCTGGATCTTCGTCACGAATCGGTACGTATTTCAATACTGTTTCAAACAATGGCGCCATGGTACCTTCGCGCACATCAGGCGTTAAACCTGCGTATCCCGTTAAACCAGATGCGTAAACAACTGGGAAATCTAACTGCTCTTCAGTTGCACCCAATTTGTCAAAAAGTTCAAATGTCGCGTTCACAACATAATCAATGCGCGCACCTGGGCGATCCACTTTATTGACCACCACGATTGGTTTTAAGCCAAGCGCTAAAGCTTTCTTGGTCACAAAACGTGTTTGTGGCATTGGGCCTTCAACAGCATCCACCAATAGCAACACGCCATCAACCATCGAAAGAACGCGCTCAACTTCACCGCCGAAGTCTGCGTGTCCTGGCGTATCAACGATGTTGATGTGAGTACCTTCATACTCAACGGCACAGTTTTTAGACAAGATCGTGATACCACGTTCTTTTTCGATATCATTCGAGTCCATCACACGCTCTGTCAGTGCTTGGTTCTCACGGAATGTGCCTGATTGACGTAGTAGTTGATCCACCAAGGTTGTTTTACCGTGGTCAACGTGGGCAATGATGGCAATATTTCTTAAGGCGCGAATACTCATGGTTCTGCTTTCACTTTTTTTAATTGGTTAAATTCGTTACTGCTGCTACTTGGGCAATCAAACGACGTGGGTGCAATACACCCTTGCGCCAGTCTGCGGTACCCATAAAATTACAAGATTCAATCGTGCCACGATAAATCCTCATTAACTCTTCATTACTACCAGCTTTACTGACCGGGACTCTTTGCCCTAGCCGCAAGCGATCTGCCTCTTCATTTGTAAGCCCCAATGAATTGAGGTCTTGCACGAGAGCATCTACTGGCAGCAAATATTCAGGCTGGGTATTTTTTTCTTGATGATTATTTTTGACAGTTTCTAAAGTAACGCCATGCCCCAAACTCAGATGCCCCACTTTTTCACGGCGCAAGCCAATCAAATGAGCGCCGGCACCTAAATAATCACCCATATCCTCAGCCAAGGTTCTGATATACGTCCCCTTGCTGCATGAAACTTCTAATTGAGCCACTGGCCAAGAAACATCCACCCACTTCAATGAATGAATCGTGATCTTCCTTGCTTCTCTCTCCAATGTCTCACCTGCGCGGGCATACTCATACAAAGGCTTACCATCACGCTTTAAGGCTGAGTACATCGGGGGGATTTGTGCAATTTCACCCGTGAACTTCAACACCACTTCAGCTAATTTTTCTTGCAAAAGATATGCGTCTGTCACATCAAAATTAGCTTCTTTAACTTCAATCACTTCACCCTCAGCGTCGCCTGTTGAGGTTTTCTCACCAAACTTGATGGTTGCTAAATAAGTTTTATCTGCATCCAATAAATCTTGTGAGTATTTTGTTGCCTCACCCAAGCACACCGGCAACAAACCAGTTGCCATAGGATCCAAAGTACCCGTATGTCCAGCTTTATCGGCATCAAATGCGCGCTTAACCATGGTGACTGCAGTTTGTGAGCTGATTCCTTCTGGCTTATCCAGAAGAACCACCCCGTGAATACCTTGGGACATGATTAAGCCTTATCGTCGCGCAGCGCTTGATCGATCAAGCGTGACATTTCAACGCCACGAGCCACAGATTCATCATGATGAAAATGCAAGGTCGGGACTGTGTGAATGTGTAGACGTTTAAACAGCAATGAATGTAAATAACCGGCTTTTTCACGCAAAGCAGCCAAAGCATTCTCTGGCTCAGCTCCCAGAACTGTGAAGAAGATTTTTGCGTGCGCCATATCGGTCGTTAGCTCAACGGCCTGCAGCGTGATCAAGCCAACTTTCGGATCACGAATCTCGCGCGGAATGAGCTCGGCCAAATCCCTTTGGATTTGGTCGGCCACTCGTTGGTTGCGATGATTTTTTACAGGCATGTTTTTTACTTAAAGCTATTAAAGTGTTCTTGCCACTTCTGTAACTTCGAATATTTCTAGCTGATCGCCTTCAAGGATGTCGTTGTGGTTCTTAAGTGATAAACCGCACTCAAATCCACCCTTCACCTCTTTGACGTCATCTTTGAAACGCTTCAATGAATCCAATTCGCCAGTCCAAACCACCACGTTGTTACGCAACAAGCGTGCGCGCGATGATCGCTTGACGATACCCTCAAGAACCATACAACCGGCAACAGAACCAACTTTAGATACTTGGATCACTTGACGGATTTCAACCAAGCCAGTGATTTCTTCTTTCTTCTCTGGTGTCAACATACCGCTCATCGCAGCCTTCACTTCATCAACGGCATCGTAGATGATGTTGTAGTAGCGAATGTCTACGCCATTGGCTTCTGCCAACTTACGGGCCAATGCATCAGCACGAGAATTAAATCCAATCACCACCGCTTTAGATGCCACTGCCAAGTTGATATCAGTTTCAGTGATGCCACCAACCGCTGCGTGAACTATCACCACCTTGACTTCGGCTGTTGAAAGCTTTTGTAATGACTGTGACAAAGCTTCTTGAGATCCTTGAACGTCTGCCTTGATGATGATTGGCAAGTTCTTAGACTCAACGCTGCCCTCACCCATGTTCTCAAACATGCTTTCAAGTTTCACAGCTTGTTGTTTAGCTAACTTCACATCACGGAACTTGCCTTGACGGAAGAGAGCAATTTCACGGGCTTTGCGCTCATCGGAAACTGCGATAACCTCTTCACCTGCTGCTGGAACTTCTGATAGGCCTTGAATCTCGACTGGAATTGATGGGCCCGCCTCATTACAAGGCTTACCGTTTTCATCCAACATGGCGCGCACACGTCCAAAAGATGAACCCGCCAAAATCATATCGCCACGACGCAAAGTACCTGATTGAACCAAAATAGTTGCAACCGGTCCCTTGCCTTTATCAAGGCGCGCTTCAATCACAAGACCCTTGGCTGCAGCTTCCTTAGGAGCTTTCAGCTCAAGAACTTCAGCTTGCAATAAAACGTTTTCTAAAAGTTCATCAATACCTGTGCCAACTTTGGCTGATACATGAATGAATGGTGAATCGCCACCGTACTCTTCAGGCACAACACTTTCAGCGACCAATTCTTGCTTGACGCGATCAGGATTGGCATCTGGCTTATCAATTTTGTTGATTGCAACAACCAATGGCACGCCCGCTGCTTTGGCATGGGCAATCGCTTCTTTGGTTTGCGGCATCACGCCATCATCTGCAGCTACCACCAAAATAACAATGTCGGTCGCTTGAGCACCACGGGCACGCATCGCCGTAAAGGCTTCGTGACCCGGCGTGTCCAAGAATGTGATCATGCCGCGCGGAGTTTCTACGTGATAGGCGCCAATGTGCTGCGTGATACCACCCGCTTCACCAGATGCAACCTTGGCGCGACGAATAGAGTCCAACAAAGATGTTTTACCGTGGTCAACGTGACCCATCACAGTGACCACTGGTGGTCTTGTGAATAATTCAGCATCATGTGCAGACGTTGTTAAATCAGTGTCTGGCTCATCCAATTTGGCAGCAAAAGCTTTATGACCCATCTCTTCAACGATGATCATCGCTGTGTCTTGGTCTAAAACTTGGTTGATCGTCACCATCTGGCCCATACCCATGAGCAACTTGATCACTTCAGCAGCTTTTACAGACATCTTGTGAGCTAACTCAGAAACAGTGATTGTTTCTGGAATGTGAACATCTCTGATCACAGGCTCAGTTGGGGCAACAAAGTTAGTTGGCGCATCTGAAGCTTGCTGTTGATTTTTTCTTCTACCACCACCAGTGCGCCAGCTGCCTGATCCACCCGTTGTATCACCGCGAGTTTTTAGGCCTCCAGCACGTTTCTTACCATCTTCTTGCCAAGTCGAAGATGACTCAGTTGATTTGATGGTTTTAGAACCTGGCTTAACTTTATCTTTCTTTTTCTCTTCTGCGCCTTCAGCCTTGACTGGCTTGTGAAGGGTGCCCTTCTTTTCTTCTTCAGGCGGCTTTGCTGCCTTTAGAACTCTGGCAGGCGCATTCATCATGTCGCGAATCGCTAAAGCTTCTGCTTCAGCCTTGGCGCGACGCACGCGAATACCTTCCAATTGATCATCACGAACTTTAGCAGCTGCAGTTGCCTCCGACTTTTCTTTTGCTTCAACTTCAGCTTTGGCTTGATCTTCTGCAGCACTTGTTTTTTCTTTTTTATTAGTCTTTGCTGCTTTTGTTTTTGCTTCAGCTTTTTCTGACTCTTCGCGAGCCTTGCGATCCATCTCGGCTTGCATATCAGCTTCTTGGCGAGCCAATAATTCAGCCTGGCGCTTCGCTTCAGCCTCACGTTTTGCTAACTCAGCATCATCCAAAATAGTACCAACCACAGTTTCTGCTGAAGCTGGTGCTGGCTTTTCAATCTCTGGGGCTGGCTCATCTTTAGCAGATTCATCACGCTTGACCAATACGCGTTTTTTACGAACCTCAACTTGAACAGTGCGAGTTTTACCAGCAGAGTCTGCTTGGCGAATCTCAGTGGTTTCACGCTTTGTTAAAGTAATTTTTTTGCGTGCAGTCGTATCCGAACCATGAGCCACTTGCAAATGCTCAAGTAATTTCGTTTTATCTTTTTCAGTCAACTTATCTTCCGCTGCTGTTTTATTAATTCCGGCAGCCTGAAGCTGCTCCAGCAATGCTGCTGGAGTGCGCTTCAGTTCTTTTGCCAACTCTTCTACGGTCGTGGTCGCCATGCGAACCCCTTATGAATCAGTTAAACCAGTGTGCACGAGCTTTCATAATGAGAGCTTTTGCGTCTTCTTCGTTGATGCCAGTCATTTCAACTAACTCGTCAACAGCCAATTCCGCTAGGTCATCACGGGTATGGACATTACCTTCTGCCAATTTGGCAACAAGATTCGTAGTCATACCTTCTAAGCTACGTAGATCTTGCGATACCTCTTCAACACGCTCTTCTTTTGCCAACTCCATCGTCAACAACGAGTCACGTGCGCGGGTACGCAATTCATTCACAGTATCTTCATCGAATGCATCAATTTCTAGCATTTCTGATAAAGGCACGTAGGCGACTTCTTCCAAACTATTGAAGCCTTCTTCAATCAAAATATCAGCAACTTCTTGGTCCACGTCCAACTTATCCATGAACAAGGCGCGTACTTTTTCTGATTCTTCTTCAGTCTTCTGAGCAGACTCTTCAGGAGTCATGATGTTGATGTGCCATCCAGTTAATTCACTGGCCAAGCGAACGTTTTGACCACTGCGGCCAATGGCGATCGCTAAGTTTTCTTCGTCAACAACCACATCCATCGCATGTTTCTCTTCGTCGACCATGATTGATTGAACTTGAGCAGGCGCTAAAGCACCGATCACAAATTGCGCAGGATCTTCAGACCACAAAACGATATCCACTGCTTCGCCAGCAACTTCATTGCGAACCGCTGTCACACGTGTGCCACGA